>CAZOBX010000108.1:754-7542 GCA_964578045.1 uncultured Kangiella sp.
GTTCAAATAGACAGTCTTGCAACCAATATTAGAGACCAAGCAAAAGATTTTCAATTACCCTGGTACGGCGAATCAATTAGTACGGAAATCAGTGTTGGAGTGGTGATCATCGATGAAAGATTTAGTAAACTCGATCATCTTCTATCAGCGGCGGATCATGCGAGGCGATTAGCAAAACAAAAAGGTAGAGGGATTATTCAATATTATGATGACAATGATCCTGATATAAAGCGCCATGCGATGGATATAAAGTATTTCAACGAAATTTCTCAAGCGTTAGCGCTAAACAGGTTTCAGCTTTACCGTCAGAAAATTCATTTGATCAGCGGCGAAAACCAACAGAATAAATACGAAATTTTGATCCGAATGTTAGACAGCGATGACAATATCGTCTCTCCGGCTATTTTTATTGCAGCGGCTGAAAAATATGGGGCGATGAATAAGATTGACAAGTGGGTTATCGAACATGCCCTGAAAAACCTTAGCGAATTATGTGACGATGATCTCTCCAGTTATGCAATAAATTTGTCTGGTTCGACTTTAGGTGATATTGAGTTCATTGATTTTGTGGAACAATCATTTGTAAAACATCGTGTCGATCCGACCAGAATTATATTTGAAATTACCGAAACCTCTGCAATTTCTCATTTAGAAACTGCAGATTTGTTTATGGCTGCCATGAGAAAATTGGGTTGTCAGTTTTCTCTGGACGATTTTGGTACTGGCCTGGCTTCTTTTGACTACTTGAAAAAATTACCGATTGAGTATATAAAAATCGACGGTTCATTTGTCAAAGAAATCACTCATAACCAGGTAGATTATAGCTTTATCGAGGCGATTCAAAAAATAGCGTCGGGTATGCGAGTTAAAACCGTTGCAGAATTCGTTGAAAACGCTGAAATTCTAACCATTCTAAAAAAGCTGGGAGTCGATTACGCTCAAGGTTATCACATTCACAAACCGGAATTATGGTATAAGCCTCAGCTAAAAAATGACTGAAGCATGGATCTTTGCTTCTTGATGGCGAATCAAGTACATATATAACCTCATATATTATCCAAAGCGTTTCGAATATCTTCAATGAGATCTTCAATATCTTCAACGCCTACCGATAAGCGCACAAGACTATCAGTGATACCAAGTTTTTTACGTATTTCTTTGGGCACCGATGCATGAGTCATAATGGCTGGGTGATTGACTAAACTCTCCACCCCACCCAAACTTTCCGCCAGAGCGAATAAATTCAGGTTTTGCATAAATTGTCTGGCTTTATTTAATCCGCCTTTAACCACTATTGATATCATCCCGCCAAATCCACTCATTTGCTCTGCGGCTAACTCAGATTGAGGATGCGAGTTTAACCCTGGATAGTAGACTTGTTCAATCATTGGATGTGCGGTTAACCATTGCGCAATACGCATGCCGTTTTCATTATGAGTCTTCATTCGCAGCGCGATGGTTTTTAATCCTCGTAGCGCCAAATAGCTATCAAAGGGACCCGCTATCGCACCGATTGAATTTTGCAAGAAACCCAATTCTTCAACTAATTTTTCATTGTCTCCAACAACCGCAATACCACCTATCATATCCGAATGACCATTGATGTACTTGGTAGCTGAGTGCATCACAATATCAAAGCCAAAATCAATCGGTCGCTGATTAAACGGCGTTGCAAACGTATTATCGGCTACTGCAATGATGCCCAGCTCTTTGGCGATGCTTGCCACGGCTTTCAAATCAACGAGTTTTAGCATCGGATTAGAGGGCGTTTCCACCCAGATCATTTTAGTATTGGGTTTTATCGCTTCTCTAAGTACCTCAAGATCAGAAAGGTCGACAAAATCAAACTCGATCCCTGCGCTTCGTTTACGAACTTTATCAAATAAGCGAAATGTTCCGCCGTATAAATCATTCATAGCAATGACATGCTCACCGCTGCTTACAAGTTCTAAAATGGTTGCTGTAGCAGCCATTCCCGACGCAAAAGCGAAACCACGAGTGCCATTTTCTAAAGCCGCAATACATCGCTCGTAAGCAAATCGTGTAGGGTTTTGACTGCGCGAATATTCAAACCCTTTATGTTCACCTGGAGCTTCTTGAATATAAGTAGATGTCTGATAAATCGGCGGCATTACCGCGCCAGTGGTGGGGTCTGGACGTTGTCCGCCATGAATGGCCATACTAGCGAACTTGAGTTTGGTATTATCCGACATATTAAATCTCTTTAGTATTTAGATTGGAAGACTTCCAGCATTGTAGGAACAACCTGAGGTCCGTGGCAAGGTTTAATTTTCCGCCTGCCAGGCTTCCAATGACTCATCGGGAAATTGCTCTCTGATTTCAAGGAATTGCGGCAGATTTTCAAAAAATAGCTTTACCAGGGTTGGGTCAAAATGGCTCCCCTTTTGTGATTCGATCAAATCGAAGATATTTTCATCATTCCAGGCTTCTTTATAACACCGTTTGGAGCAAAGCGCATCGAAGACGTCGGCCAATGCGGTTATACGCCCATAGAGGTGAATATCAGTACCCGATTTATTGTACGGATAACCAGAGCCGTCCCATTTTTCGTGGTGCTCTAAGGCGATAATTGCAGCGGTTCGCATAATTTGTCGTTTTGAATGTTTTAACATGTCATGCCCTAACTGGGCATGGGTATCCATGATCTTTCGCTCTTCAACAGTCAGTGGTCCAGGTTTGTTTAGGATATTATCGGGGATCCCCACTTTTCCTAAATCATGCATCGGGGAAGCAAGGGCAACGATATCCGACTCATGTACTGGTACGCCAGACAATAACGCCAATAGTCTGGAATACTCTGCCACTCTTTTGACATGCATACCCGTTTCTTTAGAACGGGTTTCAGCAATCGCGCCCATGGTAAAAACCACTTCCTTTTGGGAGTTTTCTAACTCTTCATTCAATTCTTTGAGTTCCTTTACCGCGTGATCTATTTTTTGCTGTTGAGCGTTTTCAAAGGCTCTTAATTTCAAGTGGGTTCTAACTCTGGCAATTAATTCAGAGGTGTTAAATGGCTTAGTGACATAATCCTGACCTCCTGACTCAAAACCTTCGACTATACTATCGTGATCATCTCTGGCAGTCAGAAATATGACGGGGGTTTCTGAATAGTTTGGCAGCAACTTTATTTTTTTACAGGTTTCAAAACCGTTTAACCCCGGCATCATAATATCTAATAAAATCAGATCATAAATATTTTCCTGTAAAACATCCAAAGCTTGTTCGCCATTCATCGCATAAGACAAATGGTAGTGTTCATCCTTTAATAGATTCGCGACAACTTGGATATTTTTGCCAACATCGTCGACAATTAGCACATTAAAATCACTCATAGCAGTTTCTCTACCGTTGGATATAACAGTCATCGTATCAGTGTTTGTCCACGTCATTTAGAGTCTTTCAATTCCAAAAAAAGTAGATTTATCAGGTTATCAATTTTTTCAACATCAAATGCTTCGCAAGCCAAGGTTAGTTCTTCAGCAAATTTTGTTAATCCCAAATTGTTAGTCTTTTGTGATTTCTGTTTTAAGGTGCACGCAAGTTGCTCAATTTTTTCAACGTCACCTCTTTTATGTTCAGCTTCTATTTTACTCAAAAATTCATCCTTAATATAGCGATTAAATACCGGATGTTGTTTTGATAAAGCAACTTGATGGGGGGTTGTGTTAATGGTATTAAAAACTTGATTTTGATGGCTTAAAAATTCTGCCATGACTGAAATTAGTTTAGATTTAAGTATGGGTTTTCTTAAAAAGGCATCAAATACTCTTTGTTTCTGCTTAGACTCTTCGTCTTCTAGCGCCGAGGCTGTTAGTGCCACCACCACAGTTTGTTGTTGTGATTTTATCAATCTGGTGGCTTCGTAACCATCCATTTCGGGCATTCTTATATCCATCAAAATTAAATTGGGATTAGTCTTTTTGGCTAATTCAACCGCTTCCTTGCCATTCTCAGCGATGAAAATTTCGAAGGGATAATCTTCAAGGTATTTGGTGAGTAAAATTCGATTGCTTTCTATATCATCCACCACCAGGATAACAGATTTATCGAAATCAAAGGAGTGCCTTTCTTCCGGTATCACTGACGACCTTTCTGTTATTTCTACATGATCAAGTCTCAGGGTAAAACAACTGCCCTTTCCAAGTTCACTAATAGCGGTAAGTTGACCGTTCATTTTCTCTGCCAGTTTTCGGCTAATTGCGAGACCCAGCCCGGTACCTCCGTACTGATGTCTCTTTGATTTTTCATGTTGCTCAAAATGTCTAAACACTCGTTGTAATGAATCTGGAGCAATTCCGATTCCGCTGTCTGACACTTCAACACACAAATTAACGGAATCAGTATTCTCATTAACTTCGCTTACATATACCCTTACGCCAACTTGCCCAAAATCGGTGAATTTTTGCGCGTTTCCGATCAAGTTCAACAAAATCTGGCGCACCCGGTTAACATCCAACATCAGGAACCTAGGCACATTGCAGTCAATGTTAGTACTAAATGAAATCCCTTTATCTTTCATTCCACTGAAGAAAAGTAACTCCAGCTCATCTAGCATGTTTATTAAATCTGTCGATTCATATTCAATTTGCATCTTACCAGCTTCGATTTTAGATAAATCCAGAATATCGTTAATAATATGAAGCAATCCATTACTGCCAACAAGTATCGAACGAAGATAAGCTTGCTGTTTATCAGTCAATTCAGACTCTGATAACAAATGAGAAAATCCGACGATAGCATTCATAGGGGTGCGTATTTCGTGACTCATATTAGCCAAAAATTCTGACTTGGCTTTGTTGGCCAATTCTGCATCTGTCCTCGCAGACTTAAGCGCTTTTTCTACAAGATTTTTTTGCATGATCTCCAGTTTCAATCGTCTAATCCAATAAAAACTAAGACTGACTATGATGACCGCAATAAGTAATATCATCCAAACGGTTTGCGATTTAAAGCCTGTTTGATAGTTCACAGCAAACCAGCGATTAGCAATACCGCGTCTTTCCACATCGCCTATTTTGGCCAGTGTTTTATTAATGATTTCCTGCAGTTTCGTATGTTTTTTACCAATCATAAAATGAACGTCTAATTGCCGATTAATTTGCCCGCTAACCCTTAAATTATAGAGTTCCCCTTTGCGCAGATGACTGGCCACTACTGCCATACTGCCCACAAATGCGTCCGCTTTGTTCGCCGCTACCATTGACAAGGCCTGCATAATTGTATCGGTAAAAATCAATTTAATGGTTGGATAACTTTCTTTTATAAGATCTGCAAGAAATAGTTCTTCAGGTATCGCAATGGTTAACCCCTTAAGCTGGTCCAGATTTTGTACATAAGCAAATTTTTCAGATGTAACGATCGTCATTGCCGAAGAAATATAGGGATTGGAAAAAATGGCAAATTCAGCTCGTTGTTTAGTTTTTCCTGCGGCAATAGTTAAAGAAATTTCATTGTTTTTGAGTTTTTCAAGAACTTGATTCCAGTTAACCGCAGGAACGTAATTAAAAACGATCCCAGTCTTTTTTGCAATAATATCCAGGTAGTCTTTGCCGATCCCGCTAGTTCCGTTATCAACATTAACATAGGGTATCCAGTTGACATCGCTGTAATAAACGATTGGGTGAGAAGCGATCCAGTTTTTCTCATTGACCGAGTAATTTAATTTGGAATCGCTCTCCTTTTTGTCTGATGATTGATAGCCGAGTTGAATATCTCCTACTAACCATTTTTCAAAAACTAGTGCCAGTGACCGTTTGTTAATTAGAGTCTCGGTTTTAGAAAAAATATCGGCAAAAGGAGCTAGGTCTTTACGAAAAGCGATCGGTTGTTCGATGACATTATGTGTATCGAGCCAGTTTAAGCCGACAACTTGAATCATATTTCGGGAGAGATAGGAACGAACCACGCCAGTCTCTGCATAAAAACTATCAATTTTTTGTGACATTAGATCCTCAATCATCACTCCGAAATTCGCAAACAACTTTGCACCGATACCCGAATAACTTGTCAAATATTCTCGCCGAAGGTCGCCTTGAGAGCCTTTCAAAAATCCGACCACATGATTATTCAACGCTTCTAAATCAGTAATTTTTGCACGATCAACACGAGTAAACAGTCCAAATGAAGTATTAAAAAAAGGCCGGGTAAAAACATATTGGTCTACGAATAAATCTTTCGACAGAGTGAGTGCAGCTTCCGGTAAACTACCATCGCTATTTAAATTACCTTGTTTAAATGGCACGACATTCCACTTAAGTTTAATACCTAACATTTGTTCGAAAAGCGCAAAATAGTCGACCAAAAAGCCTTCAGCTTTGTCTTTGTTACTATAAAGGTATGGTGGAACGCCATAAAAATTAACATTAATTAACGGTTTTTCCTGCAGCCATTTAATTTGCTCTAGCGTTAAATGAGACAATTCAAGTCCAGGCTGCAACCACTTTCTTGATAATAATTTTAGCCTGGATTTTGGGATTGATTTTTGCGCTTTATTGATAATGCTGGCTAAAATGGGCCAATCTTTTCTAATCTTAGAGCCGGTATGAACATTAAGGTCGAGTGGAATAAAATTTTCAACAATACCGTATATACTACTACTTTTTACGATATGGTTGAGAATTCTTGATTCACCAAACACGGCAAATAAATCACCCTTTTCAACTGCTGATAAGGCAGAAAAATAGGAAGAGAAAGTCGTCAAATTGATTTTTGGGTAGAGAGTTCTTAGTACCAATTCTCCTGTCGAACCTTCTAAAATACCTATGGAT
>CAZOBX010000108.1:7552-17981 GCA_964578045.1 uncultured Kangiella sp.
CGGCGTGGCAACGTTGCTATAAACCGTGAAACTGGATTGTTGAGAAATTTGCGAGAAAGATGAGTATGATATGGTTGATTTATGGGTATAGATACTCCACCGTGCTGCGATGACTTCATCGGTATAAATTGAATCATCTGTGATATTCGTTGAATAAGCAACCCCGGCGATACCGTCGTAATTCCCTTTTTCTAACCCTGCGAGCAATCCGACAATCGGCTGTGGCACAATAACAATATTGCTACCAATTTCGTGGTTGACCATCGCAAACCATTCATGAATAAATCCCACATAATTGCCTTGTGCATCTAACCGTGAGTAAGGAGGAATATCGGGCGGAAATGCAAATCGAATGGTTTTATGTTCAGCCAGCCAGTCCAACTCTTGTTGGTTGAGAATTTCGTTTTTCTTGCTACTATCCCTATTTTCAAGCGCATGACAGCCGGCACCAAATTGGTACAAACAGATTGCAAGAATTGCGATTACTCTTGTTACCACGTCATTTCACTATTGTTTTATACAGTAGACAACAAAAAACAAGTCATACTGTTGCTTTATCCAGGCAATATATTATGTCCAAAAACTGCCAAACTATACTATAAATTAGTCAATAGACGGACAAATTTCAAGTTTTTGACGGAGGTAACTTTACAGGCCAGCTAGTGATTATGTCCTCCTTCACCATGTGCGTGTCCGTGGGCAACCTCCTCATTAGTTGCTTCTCTAACATTGACCACTTTAACCACAAACTTAAGGGTTTTCCCGGCAAAAGGATGGTTAAAATCAACCAAAACCATAAATTTACCTGGTTTAACCACGGTAACTCGTTTGTTTCCCTGCTCAGTATGCACCACGCCCACCATACCTTTCTTCCATCGTTTAGCTCCCTGAAGGTGTTTCATTGGAATTTTCTTCTCCTGGTTATCCTGTCTTAGCCCGTATGCCTCCTTGGGCTCTAGGGTAACTTCAAATTGATCATCTGCCGAATGCCCTTCCATTGCTTTTTCCAACCCCATCAGTAGTCCGCCGTGCCCGTGTAAATAGGCCATCGGCATCATATCTGTTGAATCTTCTAAGATATTATTACCAGAATCGGTCATTTTGTAGGTAAATTGTACTACTTTATTTTTTTCGATTTTCACAACTGTTTTCCAGGATGCAACGAGTAATATGGTGTAGTATAAACGATCGTTCAATAGATAAAACCAACAAAATGCCAGTTCTAATCCAGTACCAAAATGATGCGGCAGTCAATAAATTCGAGATTACCCAATCTGGATCGACCATTGGCCGCTCAGTAAAAAACGATATTTATCTTGATGATCCATCTGCGAGTCTGCAGCACGCGAAAATTGAGACAAAAGAGCTAAAAGACGGTTCTCTTATTTACTTCATGGTCGATTTAGCAAGCACCAATCATACCTATGTCAACCAGCAAGCAGTTACCGAGCATCTGTTATCCGATCAGGACATGATCGAAATTGGTTTAACTCAATTTAAATATATCGATGAAAATAAAGAATCTCTGGCAGCCACCAAACAATTCAAGAAAAGCTGGATACCGGGCATTATGGTGCTTAAAAATTAACTCAGTCCCGATAATAATTTCCTTGATCATCGGGTAAAATCCAAGGTTGAGAAAACCAATAAAATCGCCCATTTATTTTAGTCGCCGCGGTACAGTTATAGCGACTCCTACCAATTGGCAGATTATTTTCAGGGGTAAACTCGTATCCCGTATGAACCTCTATTCTGGCCAGTTTATCGCCTGAACTTGAATAACATTGAATTGAGAGATCTTGATATTCTTTGTTTAAGGAAATTTTAAGCTTTGGTTTTTTGTTTCTTTTTTTTAATAGATGGTCTTTAATTTGGTTGCCTCTGCTATCCAATAAAGTGATTTGCTCTATTGGCATTGCAAGGCTATTTACTTTAACCGCAAAGTCTTGCATATCACCGTAATTCCCGCCAAGTGGAAACCGAGGAATTGACAGTAGATTGGGTTTTAACGGTATCGCACCCGAATGCTGACCAAAACCAATAAACCCTAACTCTTTAACTATCAAGGTCGACTGCTGATCAAATTCGCCATATGGGTAGGCTAAAGCCAGCAAAACATTAGTCGCTTTTTGTTCTAACAATTTTTGCGAATCCAGTATTTCGCTGAAAATCATCGCTTTTCGTTGCGACCAGTTGTCAAGGATATTTTTCTTAATCAAATGTCGGTGGTGCACTGTGTGATTGGCGATAGTGGCACCGAATTCAGCCATTTCTGTTAAATCCCGCCAACTAACAAATTGACTTAGCTGATGTTCAATGGGTGCAGTATGGACAAATATGCTGAATGTAAATTGATATTTCTTGAGTAGTGGAAAAGCCGTTTCATAAACCGAGCGATAGCCATCATCAAAAGTGATCACCACCGTTTTGTCTTGGAATTTTTCGCCTTTCCTTAATGTTTTAACAACCGAGCCCAAGCTCAATACCTGAAAATTATTATTTTTGAGATACTTTAAATGTTGCTCAAATAAGTCTGGAGAAAGACTGGTCGATTTTGGAGTCGAATCTGAAATATGATGGTATTGGAGAATAACTAACGAGTGTGCTGTACCGCAAAACAAAAGAAGAATTAAACACCCAAAGAGTCTGTGCATTTAATTCTCCTCAATCTATCATTAATCCTTAGAACTTAGAACTTAGAACCTAGAACCTAGAACCTAGAACCTAGAACCTAGAACTTAGAACCTAGAACCTAGAACCTAGAACTTAGAACTTAGAACCTAGAACCTAAATATCATTTCTTCTTTCGAGCCGGTGGCAGATCAGTACAAGTTCCTTCATAAGCCTCTGCCGAAAATGCAAAGGATTCTGAAAGCGTTGGATGGGCATGAATAGTCAAGGCGATATCTTCTGCTTCACATCCCATTTCAATGGCTAAACCCATTTCAGCAATCAATTCACCCGCATTAACACCCACAGCGGCTGCACCAATTATGCGGTGATTCTTATCATATAAGGTTTTACTAAATCCTTCAGTACGGCCTACGCCGATCGCCCTTCCACTCGCCGCCCAAGGGAAAGTGCCCACTGAAAATTCAATACCTTTCGCGTTAGCTTCCTTTTCAGTCAGTCCAACCCAGGCAAGTTCCGGATCGGTATAAGCCACGCTGGGGATACATTGAGGTTCAAAAGCATGTTTTTTACCGGCAATAACTTCGGCAGCAACATGAGCTTCATGAGTCGCTTTATGAGCTAACATCGGTTGACCCACCAGGTCGCCAATCGCATAAATATGAGCGACATTGGTTTTTAATTGTTTATCGACCGTTATAAATCCTTGCTCATCGACTTGCACACCGGCCGCTTCCAAATTCAGACGATCCGCGTTTGGTCGACGACCCACGGCGGACAAAATTCGGTCATAACGTTGCGGCTCTTTAGACGCTTTTTTGCCTTCAAAGGTGACCCACAATCCATCATCTTTTGCTTCCACTTTGGTCACACTGGTTTCGAGCATAATACTGTCGTATTGTTTTTTGACATATCGATGTAAAACTTTCACCATATCTTTATCTGCGGCAGGAATTAGTTGGTCGAACATTTCGACAATTGAAATACCCGCACCAAGCGCACGATAAACAGTCGCCATTTCAAGTCCAATAATTCCGCCACCTATCACTAACATTTTTTCAGGAATATCTTTTAATTCAAGTGCGCCGGTCGAATCAATAATACGCTCATCGTCTGGAAGGAATGGTAACTGAACCACTCTTGAACCTGCTGCAATAATGCAGTTTTCGAAATTGATAATTTGAGAGCTATCAGAATTTTTGACTTCAACCGAATTAGAAGAAGTAAATACCGCGGTTCCTTGTACTACTTTTACTTTCCTCATTTTGGCCATACCGGATAAACCTTTGGTAAGTTGGCTCACTACGCCGTCTTTATAGGCTCTGATTTTATCAATATCAATCGTTGGTTCGCCAAATGAAACTCCGTGTGTGTCCATGCTTTTGGCTTCATCAATAACTTTAGCTGAATGTAAAAGCGCTTTAGATGGGATACAGCCAACGTTTAAACAAACGCCACCCAATGACGGATATTTTTCCACCAATACCACGTTTAAACCTAAATCGGCGGCTCTAAATGCAGCAGTGTACCCGCCAGGACCGGCGCCGATAACTAAGACTTGTGCTTGAATTTCATTGCTCATATTTTTTTCTCTTCGTAGGGTGGGCAATTTTTCTGCCCACCATTTTCGCAAACCCCTTCCCCTTCTTAGGGGAGGGAATTTAAACCCCCTCTCCCTCAGGGAGAGAATTCTTTTGATTTTACTTTATACCCGTGCTACTTCAAAATGCAGGTTCCAGTGTTCAGCTAAAATACCTGAACAAGGCACAACTCGAAGGCAATGGCTAGTCCTTAACAAGAGTTGTAACGCAGTGCAGGTTTTTTAGCTGAGCACCCGAAGGGCAAGGCTATAAGCAACCATCTTCTACGTTATGCAATTTTGAGTTAGAATGACTAACCCTAAAATTCCATGCCTCAAATATGGCCGCTTATAGCCTTGCTGGAATCTGCATTTTGAGGTAGCACGGGTATAGAATAGTTAAACTAATTCAATAATACCCGCCTGATATCCTTCAAGGTCGTCGCCAGATGCACTACAAATCTTGCCGCATCCGCACCGTCAATCACTCGGTGGTCGTAGGATAAAGACATTGGCAACATAAGTCGAGGCTCAAATTCCTTACCGTTCCAAACGGGCTGCATTTTGTTCCTGGAAAGACCCAGAATGGCCACATCCGGCCATTTTACAATAGGTGAAAAAGCAGTACCACCGATTCCGCCTAACGATGAGATGGTAAAGCTACTGCCTTGCATATCATTGGCGCCCAATTTCTTTTCTCTGGCTTTAGCGCTTATCTCACCTAATTCATCCGCCAGCTGGTAAATACCTTTTTGATCAACATCACGAATGACTGGCACCGTCAAACCGTCAGGCGTCTCAACCGCAACGCCGATATGGTAATAATGTTTTAATATCAAGCTCTCTCCGTCATTGTCCAAACTGGCATTAAACTTAGGGAAAGCTTTTAGAGAATGCACTAAACCTTTCATAATAAAGGCCAAAGGTGTCAATCGAGTACCGGCCTTCATTGCTTCCTCTTTCATCGCTTTTCTAAAAGCGTCAAGCTCGGTGATATCAGCGTCCTCATGCTGGGTAACATGTGGGATCGATATCCAGTTGCGATGTAAGTTCACGCTGCTGATTTTCTGTATGCGGGTTAAAGGTTGACTTTCGATCTCGCCCCACTTGGCATGGTCAACCTTTGGCATTTCAGGCATTGATAATGCACCAGTGGTTGCTGTTGCTTTAGGTCTGGAAAGCTCAAATTGAATATATTTTTGCAGGTCTTCTTTTACAATCCGTGATTTAACGCCAGTGCCGGTGACTTTAGATAGATCAGCGCCTAGTTCCCGAGCAAAACGCCGCACCGAAGGACTCGCATGGACGACTCCGTCAGAACGTTTTTTCTTCATATAGGGATGATCAGGAACTGGTGAGTCCTTGCTTCTAAGGCTTGACGAACTAGTATTCTCGTCCGCGGCTGCAACATGGGTAGGTTGAGTTGGGCCTTTGGGAGGCGGTGCAATAACAGCGGCAATACTAGTGGTCAGTTTTCCAATCACATCACCTTGCGATACTTTATCACCAACTTTCACCAATACTTGAACCACCTTACCCGCATCGGAACTTGGTACTTCCATGGTCGCTTTGTCAGTTTCCAGAACAATCAGGCCTTGTTCCTTTTCGACCGACTGGTTTTCAGTGATTAGGACCTCAATGACATCCACATCGGCCGCATCGCCAATATCGGGCACAACAATATCGATGATTTCAGATGTTTCTGTCGCTGGCTGATTATCATTGTGCTCTTTACCGACCACCACATCATCAACGACGTCAACTTCAGGAACTTTTTCTGGCTCTGCTGGTGAATCAATTTTAGCGGGAGCTTTAGTCGATTCCGTGGTTCCAGCGTCGCCGGCAAGTTCTAAAATCAAATCACCATTTGATACTTGTTGTCCGACCGACGCCGAAATACTTTTCACTACCCCGGCGTGACTGGACGGTACTTCCATGGTTGCCTTGTCTGTTTCAAGAACAATTAAAGGCGTTTCTTTTTCGATCTTCTCGCCGATAGCAACCAAAACTTCAATGATGTCGGCGCCATCCGCATCGCCAATATCCGGTACTTTTATTTGAATTAAATCAGTCATTTTATTCTCCCCAGCCTTAACTAAACAAAGGGTTGGGTTTATTGATATCAATATTGTAAAGTTTGATCGCTTTACTCACTTGCTTGGTAGGTATTTTTCCTTCATCTGCCAATGCTTTCAGCGCCGCCACCACCACAAAATAACGATCAATTTCAAAGAATCGACGTAAATTTTCTCGGCTATCGCTTCGGCCAAAGCCATCGGTGCCAAGTACCGTATAAGAACCAGGTAGATAAGCCCGTATTTGCTCGGCATAGGCTTTAACATGGTCAGTAGAAGCAATCACAGGTCCTTCATGGTCCGCTAGACAACTCGCCACATAGCTTTGCTTGGACTTGGCTTCGGGATTTAGCATATTCGCTCGACTCGCTTCCTGACCGTCTCGCGCTAATTCATTAAAACTGGTAACACTCCAAATATCTGAAACAACCTTAAAGTCTTTTTCTAATAGATCTGCCGCGGCAATCACTTCTTTTAAAATTGAACCACAGCCTAGCAGTTGCACTGTCACTGGCTTCTTTTTCGCTTTAGACGCCCTCGCTTGTTGTAATAAATACATACCGCTAATAATGCCATCTTCGCAGTTCTTAGGCATTTCTGGATGAACATAATTTTCATTTAAAGTGGTGATGTAGTAGAAAACATTTTCCTGCTCCTGATACATCCGACGCATGCCCTCGCGCACAATAACCGCCACTTCATAACCAAATGTGGGATCGTAACTGACGCAATTCGGAATAGTCGAAGCAACCAAATGACTATGACCGTCCTGATGTTGAAGTCCTTCACCATTTAAGGTGGTACGTCCGTATGTCGCACCGATCAAGAATCCCCTCGCCTGCATATCACCAGCAGCCCAGGCCAAATCGCCAATCCTCTGGAATCCGAACATCGAATAAAAAATATAGAAAGGGATCATCGGTAAATTATTGCTGGAATAACTGGTTGCTGCCGCCATCCAGGAAGACATGGCACCCGCTTCATTAATGCCTTCCTCTAATATTTGTCCTTTTTTATCTTCTCGGTAATACATCAATTGATCTGAATCAACTGGTTCGTACAATTGACCAACTGAAGAGTAAATACCGATTTGACGGAACATGCCTTCCATACCAAAAGTTCGAGCTTCGTCTGGAATAATAGGTACGATATGAGGCGCCAGAGCTTTGTCTTTAAGTAACACATTCAATACTCTGACAAAAGCCATCGTGGTTGAAATTTCTCGTCCGTTTGACCCTTTTGTAATGGCGTCGAATGTTTTAAGGGGCGGTATGACTAAGCTGTCAGACTGTTTCCGTCTTGCCGGTAAATATCCACCAAGTGCTCCTCGGCGTTCGCGCATATATTTTATTTCTGGACTATCTTCACCGGGATGGTAAAAAGGCGTGTTTTCCAGATCTTTATCATCAATAGGTACATTAAAACGATTTCTAAAATGCTTGAGCGCATCCAGATTCATTTTTTTCACTTGGTGAGAGATATTTTTACCTTCTCCACTTTCGCCCATGCCATAACCTTTAACCGTTTTAGCAAGTATAACGGTGGGTTGGCCTTTGTGGTGAACCGCAGAGTGATATGCCGCGTAGACTTTGGTTGGATCATGACCACCTCGATTCAACCGCCAGACATCGGCGTCCGACATATTAGCCACCATTTCTAGAAGCGCCGGATCTTTGCCAAAGAAATTATCTCGGGTAAATTTGCCACCTTTCGATTTGTAGTTCTGATACTCACCATCCACGGTTTCTTCCATGATTTTAAGTAATTTCCCGTCAACGTCTCTGGCCAATAATGGATCCCAATATTGACCCCAGATGACCTTGATCACATTCCAACCAGCGCCGCGGAAAACCCCTTCTAGTTCCTGAATAATTTTGCCGTTACCTCTTACCGGGCCATCGAGTCTTTGCAGATTACAGTTTATGACAAACACCAGATTGTCAAGATTTTCCCGTCCCGCCAATGATATGGCTCCTAGAGATTCCGGTTCATCGGTCTCACCATCGCCCAAAAATGCCCAGACTTTTCGTCCCACAGTATTCGACATTTCACGGTCATTTAAATATTTCAAAAAACGTGCTTGGTAAATCGCTTGAATAGGCCCTAGCCCCATGGATACGGTCGGAAACTGCCAAAAATCAGGCATTAACCAGGGATGCGGATAGGAAGATAACCCCTCGCCATCCACTTCCTGACGGAAGTTTTTCATTTGATCCTCAGAAATTCGCCCTTCCAGAAATGCTCTGGCGTAGATGCCAGGAGAAGAGTGCCCTTGGAAATAGATCAGATCACCTTCTTGTTCCTGATTTGCAGCCTTGAAGAAATGATTAAACCCAACATCATACAAAGTTGCCGAGGAGGCAAAGCTGGACAAATGCCCGCCGAGATCTTTATCTTTTTTACTCGCTTGTAATACCATCGCAATAGCATTCCATCGAATAATTGAACGCAACCGCTGCTCCATGGCTAAATCACCAGGAATGCGAGCTTCCTTTGAAGTCGGAATAGTATTTAAATAGGCTGTTGTTGCTTTGTAGGGTAAATGAGCACCGGAACGACGCGCCATATCAATCAGTTTTTCTAGTAGGTAGTGCGCCCTTTCGGTGCCTTCTTCTTCGAGAACGGCTTCTAATGCTTCAAGCCATTCCTGGGTTTCGATCGGGTCGATGTCCTGATTGGATTGTTCTGGGTTAGTCTGTTCTGTCATGGTCATTCTCTTTTATTAAAACTCATTTGATTCTTGCTTAACCTAAAAGTATAGCAGCAATATTTCGTAACGCAGTTTTGTTTAACATTCAATTATAAAACTAAGCTTTTACCCATTAATTACAAACAGTTAGCAATTTAATTAATTGCGATTTTTGCACAAGGAATGTATTAAGTTGGATGACAATAACATTTCGCGAACAGCTTTACAATAATTAGCCTAGCAAATCATATTGCTTTCGTATTTTTGCTTAAATAATCGTCGGAAATGACCAATAATCAGTCTGCATTAAGGTGATTTACAAACATAGAATCGTTTTGTATTTTAATTAGCCTAGCTTATTATATGCATAATTAGGATCTATAGTAATAATAGGCAAATTAATTCAATGACAATTGATGGTAAGCAGTAGGATTAAATTCCCACGCAGTAACATGAGAACCAGATTTAGTTAAGCAATAGTAGCCATCAGAGCCGCTACAACAACATAGATAAACACGGTTCGTTGTATCATTGCCATCGCGCGGTGGTTTTCTTCCACATCGCCAGTGCTAACCCCCATTTCCAGGCCTAGTGCAGCGATACCAGTTTCAGAAATCAGCTGGTTATTATCCGTATCAGCATCTGATAAGTAGTCCTTAATACGGTAAAAACCACTAACAAAATCACCGGTTAGTAGAAAAAGCATGCTAGTCAAACGGGCCGGTAACCACTCTATCCAATGGATCAGTTGGTTCATTAAAGGTAAATGTTCGTCAAACTCTTGCGACGCACAATGATCGCGATACAGATGAGATAATCGATAAAACAATGCGCCAAGAGGTCCGAGGAAAATAAACCAGGCAATAACGCCAAAATAGCACTTTTGGCTCTCAATTAACATTTTTCTAGTGGCCACTCGCACTAGCTCGTCATTTTCGGGTATATCGTCAATCTCATCTTCCTGTTGTTGCTCATCTAAATGTAGAAATGCCGCTTCGAGGTCACCACGTTGTATGGATTCAAAATAGGCTTTAAAAGAGATTTCTAGCGGTTTAGGTCCTAGACAAAGAAATAGCAGCACAACAGAAACAATCAATAATACTAACCAATACAAAGATCCATCAAACATACTCAGCAAAGCGTATAAAACAACCAAAGGTGTGAGCAAAATGATGGCTATGCCGCCCCACGAATCGAAAAAAGCCTGCTTAGAAAAGACACCGGTCAAATAGTCTCTGACCTTTTTAAACCAGGCGAAATCGCGATACTCGCTGCCTAATTTAAAATAAAATTCCAAGGCTAATACAAGCAATAAGCTAATTAATGTCATATGTTATCCAAAAAGAAATGAGACCAGGAGACTAACCGGCTACAGCCCGATCTAGCAACTCGCAGATTGTTAACCTCAACTCGGGATAAGAACAGCCATCCAGCACAACTATTTTAGCGGCTCTC
>CAZOBX010000109.1:0-17937 GCA_964578045.1 uncultured Kangiella sp.
GACCAAGCATGCGGATGCTTGGACAGATGACATTAATGGGTATAACAATCCTGAAAGTTATCTGGATGAGATGTATAGATTAGGATTAATCACAAGTTGATCAGGGTTAATTCTTTCTTAATGTTTTCTCTCGCGACCTGTTCATACTTTTCCTTAAAATAAGGACTTAAGAAAATCGATTTTTGTTTCAAAACTGTGGAAAGGAATTTTCTGCGGCCTCTATTAAAAAGAAATTTAGGTATAGAAGAGTGCTCTTGTTTTACTGCTATGCAATATTCTAAGTAAACTTCTTCATCACTTCCCAGAATCGACATGTCGGCATCTAGAAAAAGTTGGGTGTCAATGTCGTCATTTTGAGATTGATGAGTTTCTGTGGTCATAATAAGAGCAATTACTTTATCGATACTCGATTGAGGCGCTCCGAGTTTTCGCATTGATTCTTCAGCTTGCACTGCACTTTTCTTTTCGTTGGTTTTAGCTCCTGGCTTATAAACATAATCGTGATACCAAACAGCCCATAGCATTTCATTTGTCACTGACTCACATAAATCCAATTCTTCGAATAGTTGGTTAAGGTGATTTAGGGTGTGATAAAACCTATGAGACTCACTGTATGCAGAAACTATTTCTTGAAATAGCTGGTCGTCGTTCCATTCACTGACATGACTTTCTTTAAGTAGTTTTTGCCAACGAGCTTTAAGTGACCCAGTTAGTAGCTCAGGGTTGTCGATTATCATTTATTGGCTCCTTGATTGCATAACTCTTTAACCAATTGACTTGAGTGAGTCTTGTTGATTATTTCTTTCAATAATAATTCGACTCTTTGATTATTCGGGTTAGATTTAAAAATATTTGGGGAAGTATCTCTTATCCACAAATGACCAAAGCTATGGCGAGCAATCGATTTTTCTATTGATTTTTTCTTGGCACAATAAGACCATTGTGAAGATCGCCTACGGTTAATTTCTTGTGTTGAGTGGCCTCTATTTTTTAATCTAATTTCTTGTTGTTTTGGTGTGGTGGTAGTTATCACCACATTGTTATTGCAAACTTCAAGTAAGTCCGCTTCTGCTATTAGCGCCCCGTTAAGTAGGATGAGTCCTTGTTTGCCATAGAGTGATTTTCTCAATAGCACGGTCATTGGTTTGATTAACATAGTGTTCAAATCCTTGAGGGCTTTGCTGTCGCCAAAGATTTTTGTGGCTAATAGTTTTCGGTCAATGATTCCATCGATACAAATATCACTGCCAAACCGCTCGATAACTAATTGGCTAGTCTGTTGATGCATGGGACTAGACGCATCTTGCAACAGCGCATGTCCCATTCTATCCATGTCGATATTGTGTACTGGTAGTCCTTTAACTTCGGCGACTTGTATCAACTGTTCGCAAAGTGTGGATTTACCTGATGCTATTTCACCAGTTACGCCAATGATCAATTGTTTCGATATTTTAGCTTCGAGTGCGAATTTCACTGCCAGTGGCACGTAATGGTTGAGTGTACCGTGTTCAATCTGGATCGCCTTTACCGCACTTGAGCTCACATGGGAAAGAGCAGGATCAGCGAACAGCAGATGGGTATCAATTCCTGCCTGTTGGCTTGCTCCAACTAAGTGATGAGTTTGTTCGTATTCAAAGTCAGTGGCATTACGAATGCCTTTTACGACGATGTTAGCGCCCTGTCCACTGGCGAAATCAACAACCATGCCTTGAAAGGCTACTACTTCGACATTGAGTAAATGACTCAAGGATTCTTTAGCTAATTCGAGTCTTTCTTCCAAGCTGAATAAATAGGTCTTTAGAGGGTTTCGACCTATCCCAACGATAATATGTTCGAAAGTATTACTTATTCGCTCCACCACATTGATATGGCCATTGGTGATGGGATCAGCTGAAAAAGCATAAACTGCTTTAGATGGTTTCTTGTCTATTGAACTGGTAATTGCTGAGTTTTGTTGTGACTGATCTTTACACGACTTTGCTAACATCTCGAACTCCTCTTAGTTAATTGGTTGTTCAACCAATTAACTCTAGGTTAGTCCTGTTTTATCAAAAGATCAAGTAATTTGGTCAATCAACCAATTTATGTGTATGATAAATGCTTATCGAATTACACATATTTAAAGGTTTAGTTAATGGGGCGTCCGTCTAATAAGTCAGAAAGACGAGCAGAGATAGTGCTGGCGATGATGCAAGTTATGTCGGTTAAAGGTTATGAAGGGGCTTCTATACAAGCTATCGCCAAACAAGCGGGGCTAGCATCAGGGCTCATTCATTACCACTTTAAAACCAAGCAGGATATTTTGCTGGAGTCGGTGACTCAGTTGTCAAATGTGTTGAGAGAGCGCTATCTTTCATTGTCTGAAAATGCGGAAACAGCGGAGGATAAATTAAAGGCTTTTATTAATGCCAGGTTGTCTAAAGGAGAAGGGGCTAGCCAGCAAGCTGTAGTTGCCTGGGTGATGATAGGTTCAGAGGCGGTGCGTCAGCCGGAAGTAAAAGCTGCTTATTTAGAATCCTTAAGAGAACAAAAAGCTTTACTGGAAGAGTTACTGCAAAATTACTTCGAGACTTTTGTTAAAAAGGGTAAACTAAATAAAAAGGAACTTAACTCAAAAGTCGCCTTTGCTATGGCATTTATGGAAGGGGCTTTTTCACTGTCAATTACGGTGCCGGAAATTATGCCTGATGATTGGGCTGCGGATGAGTTGTTGAGTAGGCTAATTGATTAGCATCGAAACGAGTCGAGATTTATACCTATCTGAGATTTTGACGTATTCGATTAGGATAAACTAATCATAATTAAATGCGTACCAGTGATTTGTGTTTACAAGGTAAAAAGAGGCCGTTAGTTTTACCTGTTTGTAATTAAAAGAGTTCTATGGGTTGTATTGGTTGATTGTTTTTTTAGTCAGATAAGCGGAGCCTAACCGTAAACAAAAATCAATTGCTTTGATATTTTGGTTCAGATATTTAAAAAGTACTAAGAAACTAACAAAGGTCTAATACAAGACCTTCTAACCGGAAAAATAAGAGAGAGTTAACTATGAGTGTAGTGACAACGGCACATTTAGAGCAATGGGCGAATCGCGTTGATGCAAGACACATGTCTGGAGAACTTATTCGTCGGTTAATTCACGCAAGCGTACCAATGGCTTCTATTTCAATGATTAGATTCTTAGCAAATGAGGCCACTCAACTATCTGGTTGGGATGGTGTATTGTCGTGCAGCTCCAGCATACCTTGGATACCTGATGGAAATTCGGTATGGGAGTTAGGTGTTGGAGCGAACGATAAAGCTAAAGTTAAAAGTGACTTTAAAAAAAGAAAAAATGCAGATCTGCCAGATGGATGGGTAAGAACCGAGACAACCTACGTTGCCGTTTCTTTTCGTAAATTCAATAACAAAACGGATTTAGAAAAAGAGTTGAAAGGTTTAGGTATTTGGAAAGATGTCTCGATAATTGATAGCGCTGCAATGGAAGAATGGATTGAAAATTTTTACGGTGTTCAAGCTTGGTTAAAAGAACAAGGTGTTATTCCATATGTTTCAATTGAATCTTTAACAGGATTTTGGGGAAACTGGGCAAACAAAACCGAGCCAGAAATCACAGAAGCATTGTTATTACATGCACGTGAAGAGCAAGGGCAACAGTTTTGGGAACAGTTTGTCGAAGAAGATGCCTATTTTACTATTCGCTCAGATTCTCCAGAAGAGTCTTTAGCATTTTCTTATGCTGTCATTTCCAACCATGCAATTGAAGAAGAGAAAGACAATTTCTTATCAAAGTGTGTAGTCATAAATAACGTTGATGATGCCCGAAAATTAGAACATGTAGAACAACATTTTGTTTTCTTGATTAACAGTGCTGTTTCGCAAGTGAGAGCGCTTGCACGATATGGTCATAAAGTGATTTTAGCCAATGGAAGAAGAATACCTACAAAAACGCCTGCAGAAATCCAGTTGAATAGGCTTCTGCACGGAGAGTTTACTGAAGGTTTACAGCAGTTAGGTTTAAATGAAGGTGAGTCACAAAAAGATTCTAGAGCTTGCGGTTCTAGTATTGGTATTTGGCGTGTGTGGAATCAACTTGACATTGGGATTTCAGATGAAGAGTTACCCAATTGGGCAAAAGATGAGTATGCGGAATCAGTGATTCCTGCTGTATTGGCTGGAGGCTGGGATGAAAGTAGTCAAGGTGATATTGAAATTATGGAAAAACTAGCTGGGTGTGCATATCACGAATATTGCACAAAGCTTCAAACCTTCCTAAACCATGATAATCCATTGTTAGTCAAAGTAGGTGATTCATGGGTAGTAACAGCATCTGCAACTGCATTTGCGTTAATTGTCCAACACATTAACAGATTTCACTTGAATAAATTTGAAGAAGTGGTTACAGAAGTTTTTAGTGAAATAGATCCTCGGTTAGAGCTACCTGCCGAAGAGCGAGGAATGGCTAACATTAAAGGTATTACTGTTAAGCATACCGACTGGCTAAGAGATGGATTAGCAGAAACACTTCTAAAGATTTCCGTTTTGGGAGACCGATTAGAAGAAAACTCTGCAATTCGTGAAGATAAACAGACTTATGTAAATAGAATTGTTAGTGGATTAAGAGCATTAAGTGATGACATTAGGGTAATCACAAGTTTGAGAAATCAAATGCCAGTACTAGCGGAGGCAGCCCCAATCCCTTTTATGGAAGCCCTGGATAGCCTTATCCAGGGCTATCCCGAGCAAATTAAAAACATTTTTGAAGGTAAAGACGGATTTAGTAGCCACTCATATCATTCTTATTTTCTATGGAGTCTTGAAACATTAGCTTGGGAACCTAAGTATTTTCCAAGAGTATGTTTGATTTTGCTTGAATTAGCCGCTCTAGATCCTGGAGGGCAAACTTCGAATAGACCTATAAACTCTCTAAAAGAAATATTCCTGTCTTGGAGCCCAGGTACTGCTGCCAGTATCGATACAAGAATGAAAGTTCTTGAGCTTTTAGTAGACAAAAATGCGAATGTAACTTGGGAATTAATGAAGGGACTTTTTCCAAAATATCAGGCAATATCGCACCCAACAAGCAATCCTAAGTGGAAAGACTTTTCTCGCTCAGATATCACACAATTAACTCGTGGAGAAGTATACAAAGCAAATGTTGAACATTTAAAATTAGGAATTTCGTTAGCTGGCGATATCGCCAACCGTTGGCTTGATTTGATCGATATTTACTCCTTGGCACCTGTTGACCAAAGGAAAAAAATTATCCTAGGTTTAGAAAATCTAGCAACATCAATGAGTGATATTGAAGTTAGAATGTCACTATGGAATGCACTGCGCAAAGAAACCAATAAGCATAAAGGCTTTCCTGATGCGCAGTGGGCTATGACGAACGAACAAATACTTTTGTTAGAAGAATTACTACCTTTATTTGAAAACCCGGATATTAAGAAGGACTGTAACTGGTTGTTTGATGAACACCGTCCTGACATTGGTTTACCAAGAACAAATTTCCGGGAGGAAAAAGAAGAGATTCAAAAAATGCGCACTAGTGTTCTTAGTGAAATTTTGAACGCTAACGGTGCTAAGGAATTACTAGCGCTTGCTGAAAATGTGCGATTTCCTCATTTTGTTGTACATTCAATTGCTGAAGAGTTCATAGATTTTAATTTTTTTGAAGATTGTGCAAAATATTTTAATTTTGAAAATAAGGCTAATGTAATATTTTTCACTTCTCTCAGTCAAAGGCTACTTAAGTTATTCGGAGATGATTGGAGCAGTTATATTGTAGCAAGTAAGTTTTATGTTGATCTTGAACATACATATAAAGCAAAGCTGTTTTTTGATTATCCTGACACATTCGATACTTTTGAATTTATTCAAAGTCTTGGAGCTGATGTTGAGGCTGAATATTGGAGTAATCGTCCTGCTTGGCTCTCTAAAGATTTTCCTGAAATTTTATTGTATGTAAGTAATAAGTTCATTGAATTTGGTCGATCTATAGAGCTACCAATGGTCATAGCTTATTCTCTAGATAAGCTTCCTGAGGACTATGGTTTTAAACTGTTAGAAGATATATATAATCACTTGTCAAGTGAAGAAACAATAAAGCTTTTAAAGTCACAAGCGCACTATATTTCTGATATTTTTGAAGGGCTGAAAACAGCAAGCGCGGATATTCAACGTTTGGCTAAACTGGAATATAAATATTTGCCCATGTTGCATCAATATCTACTGGGTAGAGAAAAACAACTCGGCCTTCATAAAATATTAAGTCAAGATCCAGAGTTTTTTATAGAAATATTATCGCAGCTCTTTAAGCCTGCTTCCTCAGACAAGAAAGAAGAAGCTAGTGATGATACAAAACATAAGGCTCATATGGCATGGGAACTCCTATACTCATGGAAAACTCCTCCTGGGCTTATGGATAATGGAAGTGTCAATATTGATGAATTTAATTCTTGGGTTTTGAAGGTTCGTCAGTTGGCAGAAAAAGCAGATCGAGCAGTTATATGTGACCAAAAAATTGGAGAAGTATTGTATTTCTTGCCTGTTGACGATGAAGACGGCTATTGGCCACATAGGTGTATACGGCGACTTTTGGAAGATATTGATTCTAAAGAAATTGAAACGGGCCTAGATCTTTCTCAAATTAATTCTAGAGGTGTCACGACCAAAGCACTGTATGAAGGTGGTAAGCAAGAGCGAGAGTTAGCTGCAATGTGGGCTGAGAGAGCAGAAGAGATTTCTTTTTCTTGGCCTAAAGCTAGTGCACTGTGTTTAAGAATTTCAGAACATTGGGAAAGAGAGGTAAAAATGGAAGATGAAAGAGCCGAAAAAGATAAGCTTAGGTATAGCTGAGTTTTGAAATTATCAGGGCCGCTCTTTCTTTACTATACCAATGCCTGATTTATCAGTGAACAGAACTATGCAACGATTTTGTTGAAGCTCCACTAAATAATTGCCGCCTTCAAAAGAGGGCGATAATTGAATCATAGAAAAACCTCGATAAAACTATTGTAGTCTTCCTTCATAGGGAGATTTAAGTCGATTTTGAGATGATTTCTTATTGCTAAAGCTGGCTCCTGAGTTTTCGGATTAATCGCTTCTTTTTCATACTCTTCCGAATAAATACCTGCACCTTGTTTGACTGTCGGAAATGCTATTGAAATTAATACGTTTTTGGAAAGCGATTGTGGATTAAGCTCTGACTTGCCATCTAATCACTGCCATCTATCTTGCCTTTTGACTTTCCGCTCAAATACTGAAGAAAACGCTCTCATCTTCGCCTGTAATAACCGCTGCCTCCCAAAAGTAGTCCGTGTATATATCATCTCAGTAGGCCCGACATATCGACACCAAGCTTTGTAAAATATTTGAGCATATTCTTTTTTTATTGCTAACTTGATTGGCACCGCATGATAATCATCTCTTTTAAGTCCGTACACGGTCCCCTCTCGAATCACCAGATAACGCGGGCTATCAATGGGTGCGAGAATTTCCGCTAGACAATCTGCAAACAACGATGATTCATAAAAAGTACTACCGGATAGTGATAGATAAAAAGTGCCATCGATGTTTTCGTAAGTCGTGACTCGAATCCTTCTGAATGAGGTTTCAATTAAACCTGTTTGACACAGAGCACTACATAACGCGACACCAATTTGCTTCAATGCACCATCTACTGGTAAATGATAAAAGAAGGTTCGGATAATGCTGATTGTCTTTGGCAACTTGTATAAAAGTACGCCTACGAATCCTACCATTAATACTGTTAACGCAATTTCTGGTTTTCTTATCAAGTGCAATGACAGGGTGAAGATAAACCCAAATAGCACTGTTAATTGAAGCGCCATGTATTTAAACGTATTTTTAAAATGAAACCATCGTATTCCCGGTAGCGTCGGTGTTTTAACTGATGGGACAACCCTTGCAGATTCATCAAGAGTCAGCGCTTTTATCCACCGACTAGCGATAGAGCTCCTGTTCTTAAAACGACGAATCATTTGCCGATTATTAGAAGAAACCGCACTGGTCTTTTGGTCGAGTGATTTAACACGATTTAGCCCTTTGGTGTTAAGTCGTTCAAAACCGCTTTCAATGGTTTTGTCTTTTTCAGAAAGACCCACGAAGGTTTCAAAACGATTTTTCAGGTTGTAATAGTCTCTGTGCCCGCTTGGACTCTCAGTATCAATTGCTACCAAATGCCAAATTGAACTAATTTTGTCAGGAACATTCTTATCAATTCTAATCGCTCGACCACGCATTCGATTAGTTAACATAAATGAACCGACCGAACTAGCTAAAATTAGGGAGTTGATCGACGGGGCATCCCAACCTTCACCGAGTAAAGAGCGAGTACCAACTAGGACTTTGATTCTGCCTTTCATTAATAATGCTGTAAACGCAGTGGTTAGCTGATTGAGTGGTCCCGATATTTTGTAAAATGAATCGTGTTCTTGAAATTTATCGGCAGTGACCTGTTTTCGATTAACCTGGTCTAATAACTCTTCTAAACGATCGATATGAATAATACTTAACCTGCCTGAGAGCATTGCTATCTGATTAGGAATTGGTGAGCTCGAAACAATCTCTTTGTAGATCGGCCAAGCGCCTAAGTTTATTTCACCAGTGTCTATCCCGGATACTAATGCTTCATCGCGAATATAGTCAGTTAAAATAACCTGACACAATGTATCGTTGCGCTGTTGGTATTCCAGCTTGTGAATAGACACACAACCTTCAATTTTAGTTGCGCTGAGAGAAAGCGAACGCTCTAATCGACGGGACCGCTCTAGGGATAATTCTCGTTTATGCAGTAATTCAGAAGAGCGAAGCTGTTTTTTAAGTTGGTCGATAAAATCCTGAGCATATTTAGAATGCTCAAATGAATTTGAAAAAAGCACGGCTTCAATCAATACTTGCCACCAGTGACGACCTAATTCTGGAATTTCTTTTAGGCCAAGGTCGAGCAGTGAGCAAAGTGAGAGAGGGATATCGTTTTTTTTCGTTTTTAAAAACGACAAGATAGAAATAGCGATATGCGGTTGTTTGATGACTTCGTTTTCAATAGCAGTTGCGGATAACCAGGGATGGGCTTGTACAAGGTCATCAAATATTTGGTCGTTAAACAAAGTATGGCAAAGTGTTGAAACTCGGTCATCGTACTCTTTTATTCGTTTCTTTTCTGTCTTACTAATATTTACCGCCCAAATAAAATCTTGATGAGTACAAAGTGTTCCAGCTTTGACGAGTTCAGGGACTGATATTTCTTCATCGATCGGGCCGCAGAGTTGCTCATATTTATTCCATTCATGCCCTTGTGAATCATAAGGTGGGGTCGCCGTTAGCGATACTAAAGTTAGATTCGATAGTGCTTCAAAAACCTTGTCTAACGCTCGCCACCATTCTGCGCGAAGGTGATGTGCTTCATCCATAATAATCACTTCAATCTTGTTTTTCTTGAGGCTATTAATGAACTCATTTACTTCGCTAGCATCGATTTCGCTATCTTGTTCATCGTCTATATTATTACCATCTTCATCATCCAGTTCTGCAGATAATTTGGCATGCAACGCCTGATAAGTGATTGAAGTAAGAACTTTGGGTTCATCAATTTTATTACTGACCCAATCTAGTTTGGTAACGTCTGGTGCATCGCAAAAATCGCTTAGTCTTAATATCCATTGATCTCGAATTATACGAGTGGGAGATAATACTAATGTGCGCTTTTTTAGTTGGCGAAAAACTTCTAGTCCCAAAGTGGTTTTGCCAGCGCCCGGTGCTGCGACAATATGTAAGCGGTCGTCATCTAGATGTTGCTCTATCGCATCCAAAACTCTTTTCTGGTAGGGGCGCCAAGGGTAGCGGAATCTTAGTGAGTCAAAATTTAATGTCATAGTTTTTCTTTTTATAGTTGTGATGGTTATAAGTTCTACCTAACTCTAATTTTTATTCACAAATATTTAATTAGAACTTACAATCTAAACGATACTGCTTGTAGAATATTCCTATCCAATCATCCTAGGAAAAAAATGAACGTCATTTTTTTCATTAATCCTATAAAGCGCTGCTTTCCGTTTCCCTGTTTGCGTCAGTTCCCCAGTCTCCTTAATAATACCCGCATCTAATAACCGCCGACGAAAAGATTTTTTCTCCAAAGTTGATCGAGTGGTAATTTCAAAATACTTCTGAGCTTCTGAAAGAGTAAATTCTTTTGGTAATAGATATAAGGGAATAGAGGTATATCTTGATTTAGCAATTAGTCGTTCTTTCACTTTTTTGAGCAGCTCGCCATGGTCAAAAGCCAACGATTTGCTCTTTAAGGAATTTAACGCTACCCACAGACAGTCTTTGCCCAGCTTTTCATCCCCACCACGATTGCTATCACTCACCAAAGCCATAAAAAGAACCGTCGCTGTCCAGCCTCTGGGATCTCTACTTTTAGAAGCAATAGTTTCAACTTGCTCAATATAATCCGGCTCTAGCTGGGTTTTCTCAGCAATTACCCGTCTCGCAGTTTCACTCAGATCTTCATCTTCATCACAGTGAACATATCCACCAGGAAGGGCTAGCTCGCCCTTATGCGGTGCTTTATCACGCTTGATAGTCAGCATTTCTAATTCACCATCTCTAATTGACAGATAGGCTACATCAACTGTGAGAATTGGCTTTTCAAATGTTTCTTTCATTATTTAATTCATTTATTTGACTTATAAGTGGCAGTGTGCCACTATTTGCTTAACTTAACAAGTGGCATAAAGCCACTTAATGCGAAGACAAGTTAGAAATAGAGATAAACAGGAGTACTAAAATGGCACTTATACGATATTTCAAGGCGCAACCCACTGACTATGTATTGCACTACAAAGGTGGCAAATTAAAACAGCAGGGCGAAGGCCTCAGCTTTACGTATTACGCGCCGACTAGCAATCTGGTACGTGTCCCCCTCAGTAACCAGGACCAACCATTTATATTCCGAGAAGCAACTTCTGATTTTCAGGAAATCACTGTACAAGGAAATCTGACTTATCGGATCACCGATCCTCTAGCTATTTCAAAAGCACTTAATTTTTCACTCAATGACGCAGCCAACAGCTATGTTTCCGATGACCCTGAAAAGTTAGCGACTCGTACTATCAACGGCCTTCAGGTGATTATGCGTTCTTACACTCAATCACTCACTTTGACAGAAGTGCTTGAGCTTAATGCTGATACCCTGGAAACCATTCAATTAAAATTGAGTGAATCTGACTTTTTGAAAAACTTGGGTATCGAAGTACTTGACTTAAGTATCACTGCGATAAAACCAACTCCAGAAACTGTCGAAGCTTTGCAGACTCGTGAGCGGGAAAGATTATTGCAGCAAGCTGATGACGCCATCTATATTCGTCGTAATGCAGCGGTAGAGGCAGAACGTAAGATCCGTGAAAACGAATTGAAAACCGAGCAAGCAGTAGAAGAAAAGAAACGCAAGATTCAGGAAGTAGTGCTGGAAGGTAAAAAAGCCGAACAACGTAAATATCAGGAAATGAAAACTGCGCAAATGAACGCCAATATTGAACTCGAAAAACAACGTGATTCTTTGGTGAAACTCAATGCAGAAAATGAAAAAGTTGTAGCTTAGTCTGCAGCTTACAAATTAGCAAAACAACTGGAGCCAATCAATTCACTTAGTCCCGATGTGGTACAAGCACTCGCCACAATGAATATGCGGCCTTCTCAATTGATCGCCCGTTCCTTTATTGATTTTGCTGCCAACGCTGAAAAGATTGGTTGTTTGAATATTTCTCAAGATGTATTGAGTGAGTTAATCAATCGGGACAATGCGGCATGAATAGCAGCCTTGAACCAAAGCGCCGCGGCTTAGAACCTAAAGCCGTCATCGTTCATCGAGAAACCAGGCTCGATGAATTGAAGCGACGATACAATACACTGGAACAGGCGCGCTTTTACATTGAACACTTAGGCGCAGACTTTGATGATTATGTCGCCGACGATAAAAGTTACAAAGCTTCGCTCTCTCAGGTACAAAGCACTTATCAAAAGATTGCTAAAGTACAACTCGTGGATAGAAGCTTCTTAAGTAACTTCATCTTCGTAGGCGATGAAACTATTGTCGTTGTTGGTCAAGATGGATTGGTCGCTAATACCTTAAAATATGTGCGCGATATTCCAGTGGTTGGTATCAACCCAGAACCCAAAAGATATGATGGTGTGTTGTTGCCATTTAATGCAAACGACATTACAAAGCTAGCACCTGAGACTATCAGAGGAGCTGGTTTTGGAAAAGGAGAGCGTCAACAAAAAGCAGTCACCCTGGCTAAAGCTGAACTATCCAATGGACAATCGATAGTCGGTGTTAACGACATATTTATCGGTCCGAAACAACACAGCTCAGCCAGGTATGAGCTGGAATGGAAAAACTCAAGCGAACTTCAGTCAAGCTCTGGTGTAATCGTCAGCACCGGACTTGGCTCAACAGGCTGGTTTCAAAGCTTGCTCACAGGCGCAAAGGGTATAGCCGGTAATCTCAATAGAGACCGAGCCCACTTGCAACAAGGGTTTGCCTGGAACTCAAACCATCTATATTTTTGCGTTAGAGAACCATTCCCCAGTCAGATCACGGGTACCGATTTGGTATTCGGTAAAATCACTAAAAAACAGACATTGAAGATTAGCTCTCAGATGCCAGAAAATGGTGTGATATTTAGCGATGGGATATTAGACGACACGATTGATTTTCATTCGGGTTTAAAAGCGACAATTGGCTTGGCTGATTGGCAGGGGAGGTTGGTGGTATGAGTCATTTTACGAAGGTTTATGTTCACACTGTTAACCATTGGTCTATTTCACAACTCGTTGTTATAGTTATCTGATGAGGAATTTATAATGTATAACACGGCTATCTTATGGACCACGACTTTCTTATGGACATAATACATCACAGTCTCATTGGAGGCGCAGGCGCCGTAATTTTATCTTCGGCAGGATACGAAGTCGCGGGTGCCGCTTTTATCGCCGGGAGTATCTTTCCTGATTTAGACGTGATCTTTATGGCGATTGGTAAACGTTTTTACCTACGAAATCACCAGGGCATTACTCACTCGTTATTTCTCGCCCCGATTTATGCTGTAATGCTAATTTGTTTACCTTTATTGTGGCTTTTGAATTTATCTTGGCAGTGGCCAGTATTTTTGGCTGCACTCGGTGGTTTGTTTATTCATATTATTCTCGATTTATCTAATACCTTTCGTATTCAAATATTCTCGCCCTTTATAAAAAGTCGATATAGCTTAGATGCCGTGTTTTTTATCGACAGTGTTGCTTTGTTTGCGACTGCGATGTTTTATCTTCTCCATGTAAATTATGACGTTAAAATTAACATGGCTTGGTACCCTTCAGTTTTTGTTTGTTATGTTTTGGCAAAGTGGATGTTGCATCATAGAGTTCAACAAAAATTGCACTGTGATTTTGCCATTCCTAGTGCGCTTAACCCATTCGAATTCTATATCTTTAATGTTACAAATGAGAAACTGGAAGGATACATTTTCAACTCACTGACTAATAAGAAAAGAAATAAGGTCGAGTACTCCCATGTTCCCCACGAATATTTAGAGCTTGTCAAACAGAGCCAGGTATTTAAGGATATGGCAGCAATTAGCAGGGCGTTCTATATTACCGAAATTAATCGAAGTGAGGATTCACTTGAGCTAGTCGCTCAAGACCTGGCGGTGCGTAATTTCGGTGGGCGTTTTGCCAAAACGAAAATCACTTTTGACAAGCAAGGTAAGATTTTGCATGAAGAGGCGAATATCTAAAATGCGACTATTCAGCAAAATGTGGTTTAAAGTAAAAAGAACGCCAGGTTTTCGGCTGAATTTAACTGACATTATTTTTATTACGGTGTTATGCGGATTGGCGTATTTCTTATTCGAAGTTTCACCTGAGGTAAGCCTATACGGTATCCCACTTTATTTAGGCGTCAGCTTCTTCTGCTTTTGTAATATTTTCCGTATAGGCAACAAACTTGAACCCTTTTGGTATATACCTTTTTTCCTAATTGCTGTTTACTGTCTGTATTCTTTTGATTTTAAGTTGTTCTGGAATTGGGTGATCTTCTTGTTGGAGCCTTGGAAATGGATTTTGATTATCTATCATATATATCGACGTCCCTATTACGGTATTGGTTTCGAGTGGGTGAACCGTATGAAGAATACAAATGGATAAAAAGACCAATCGAATATTAGGTTCCCTACTTGGACTCGCATTAGGTGACGCATTTGGCGCACCGTATGAAGGCGGTATCCTGGAGCGAGGATTATGGAGGCTACTCGGCAATACCAACGGAACAAAACGTTGGACTGACGATACCCAGATGACTATCAATGTTATTGAGTCATTACTTGATAATGGCTGCATCGTTCAAGATGATCTCGCGACAAGGTTTGCTGGGTCATATCGGTGGTCTCGAGGGTACGGGCCTGGAGCGGCAAAACTTCTTAAACGAATTAAACGAGGCCATTCTTGGCAGAAGGCAAGTCGTTCTGTTTTCCGCGATGGCTCATTTGGTAATGGCGGGGCAATGCGAGCACCGGTAATTGGACTCTTCTTCGCCGAGAGCGGTGATGAGGTCATTCTGAAAGCAGCAAAGCAATGCGCTGAAATAACTCATGCTCATCCATTGGGTTTAGAAGGGGCCATTTTAATAGCACTAGCAACGTCTTTCTCTCTCAAAGACATGAGGTCAGTTGAAATTCTTGAACGCCTGCAGCGGGTTTCAAATTCGACTGAATTCACCACTAAGTTAATTAAAGCTAAGGATTGGTTACAACAGTCGCAGCTAGAAACTCCAAAAGTTGTCGCAAAAGTTTTAGGCAACGGGATCGCTGCTGCTGAATCTTGTATCACAGCCATCTATATAGCTTTAATTCATCGTGAAAGATCTTTCGATGATTTACTCGATTATGTAATCAAAATTCGAGGTGATGTCGATACCATTGCAGCGATGGCTGGCGCAATTTGGGGAGCGGCCAGAGGCTTCGAAGATTTGCCACGAGCTAAGTTAGAACAGATTGAAAAGTATGCGTATATAAGAAGTTTGGCGCAATCGCTGGCTGACAAGTTAACTGGTGAAGAATAAAATAAGAAACTTTGACGTAACTCTTTAATTATTAAGTGCTTATCTTGTGATCTCTAACTATGCTTTAAATGATCGCTACAACTATGGTTTAAAGAACTTAAGTTGCTACTTCTAGACACACTCCGTCCGTCGATATCCGGTCTGATTTAATGTGTAACGTTGGCCCGACCCCAGCGAACCGCGTAGCTTTTATTGGTCGAATATCAGTCTTTATCACATTTCAACATATTTAGGTTATTTCCATTTAGGGACTTATACTCTGATTCTTTTAAGCAAATAAATTTATCGAGTTTAGATGCGATGAATGCCTCACTGGAGAAACTTGATAGTATGAATTCGTTTTGTCTTGTGCGATATATCTCAAATTGAGTTGAGAGAGTCGCTTAGGGATCCGTAAGGGTACAATCTCTCACAAAGGCGTCAGTTATTTCTTAAAGATTATTACTAAGGATTCTGTATGATTGAGCTATGGGCTAGAAGCCCGAATTAAGCACGGCCACAGCCCTTCTCCCCTTACTTGAGTGGCCGTTTTTTTTGCTCCTTATAAAATTTAATATTGAGTTTCTGTTAACCCAACTAACCAATGTCGTTTTCAAAATCCCTAATAGACCGTCCAATGATTACCTGAGGAAGTCATAAAGCAAACCCTTAAATCAGGATACTTTCTTGAATCAAAGAATGCTCAACCCCCGGCGAAAGAAATAGAACTTACAAGTTTGTCTTAGTTGAAAAATCGGAAAATTCATTTGAAGCACTGGACCATTCCTTTTTGATCTCGGTTACTTCCGCCAATTCTGGGCCGTGCCAACACCAATCGATGAATTCTTGTAAATGTTGTTGCTCACCTTCGGCGACTAATTCTACCCGTCCGTCGGTTAAATTGCGTACCCAGCCGCTCAGTCCAAGTGCTTGCGCTTTCTTTTGTGTGCTGGCGCGGTACCAAACACCTTGCACACGGCCGGAAATTAATGCGTGGATTCTTTTATTCATATATAACCTCTATCATTTGATAAAAATTAGTTAGGAAACCTCTACTGGACCCGCAATCCAACTAACTGAATTATAGATCTACACTTTGAATATCCGCGATTCTTTTAGTCAGATTGTTCGCAGCTTAATTTTAGGTCTTCAATCCACTGACTGATGCTGTGGTAATGAGAACCTCGCCAGTAGATTTTTTTACAATCTTTACACTCAAAAAAGGTGTTAAAAAATTGTAAAGTATCGTCAGACAACTGACCTTGTAATAGCTCTTTATCAACAGAATGTAATCGTTGATTACAGTTTGAACAACGAGTAAAGGGGTTAAAATTATTTTCCAGTTGCAACCTTTTTACGATTTCTTTTAACTGCTCTATTGGGTTTTCACTGCGGACCCAATATCCATGAGTTACGGCGCTATATTTCAGAATGCCTTTGTCGCGGGTCAAAATAATACGCTTCTCTTGCGATGAAAGTTTGACAATTTTTTTATTTGAGAAATCGTTTCTGAATAATGTATCAAAGCCGAGTAGTCGAAGCTTGCGTGCCAATTTTCCCAAATGGACGTCCACGATAAATTTTGTTTGACGTAGAGGTTTAGGGCGAAGAAGAATAAGCGGAGCAATATCAAATGATTCAAATACAGGATAAACCGAAACTTTCTCTCCTCCCCGCATTAGGTAATCGAAAGTAACCGATTTGCCGTCGACCAATATGACTTCGATTTCACTATGTGGCACACCGATTGCCTCAATAGTGTCTTTAATCGATGGTTTTCCCCGGAATTTATAAGGAAAAATTATCTTGTGTTGTTCTGCGGGCAAGAAATCATTCAATTCTTGGTAAAATCGGAAAAATACAGTTTGTGTGACCGGGAGATGTAGTTGGGGTTTCATAACATTGCACTTAAGTTTGATAAACAAAAGGCGACAGACAGTATCCAGTAGCTTACCATAATGGAGACTTTCGCCAAACGAGTCATAGTTAAAATAAAAGATTCTCCTTATTCGTTCTATAATTAGAATAATTTAGTACTCCAATACAGGAATTTTGACCAGGTAATCTAATGTTTTGGACTGAAGCAGAAAAAGTAATCCAGAAGTCATTAGTTGACGGCAGTTTGATGCCAATTTCTACTGAATACAGTGAAATAGAGCGAGGTAAAGTCTGTTATAAACTTTACTCCGTTAATCAAAATCTAAAACAAAAAGCCGTTCACTCTAAAAGCTCAAAAAATCCATTTCTACCTTACGAAGCCGCGATGTATGTTGCCCCGGCTGGAGATTTTCATGTCTGTCTTTTAAACAAATTCCCGGTGTTATCACCGCATCTGTTGATCTGTACACGTCGTTTTGCTGAGCAATACCAGCCGTTAACTCTCGTTGATTTTGAAGCTTGGTCACTGGGATTTGATGGTTCGCTCACCTTAGGCTTTTACAATGGCAGTACTGTGGCCGGTGCCAGTCAACGGCATAAACACATGCAATTGGTGAAAACCGAAGTACCTTTAGAAGAGAAAATTCTCAGTGGAGAATTACCTTTCAAGCATTGGCTTATTCGTATGGATAGTTTTGATTCAATCAAACTATTTAATGAGTATCAACGAGGTATGAAGCAATTGGGATTATTGGCTGAGTTGCAGTGTAAACCCTATAATCTGTTATTGACCAAGGATTGGATGTTAATTTTACCGCGCAGCCAAAAGAGCGTAAATGGAGTCTTTGTTAATGGTTTGAATTACGCAGGGTTGTTTCTGGTTAAAAATGATGGCCAGGCAGATTGGTTAAGAAGTTATGGACCGATGCGTTTGTTGTGTG
>CAZOBX010000110.1:0-17882 GCA_964578045.1 uncultured Kangiella sp.
GGGTGAGATCAGAGGCGGTTTAAATCTTGGCGAGCTACGGTTTTCAGAAGTGCTCGCAGATCCCCAAATTGTGACTCGTTCAAGAGCTCAAATTTCACGCTCTAGCGACGATGATTTTCTGATAAGTTTTCAGTTATCGAAACAAGGTTTAGTTAAACAAAATGGTCGTCAAGCTGTATTGTCTCCCGGAAGTTTCGCCTTATATGATAGCACCGAACCCTATTCTCTGAACTTTAACCAGCGATTTCATCAATTGATTTTACAAATGCCAAAGGTTGTGTTGAGGCAATATCTGACCGATCCAGAGCGATATACCGCGGTTAAAGTTTCTGGCACAGATGGGATAGGTGCTGTTCTAAGTAGTTTTATTTTTTCCTTGGTAAAAGAGTATCAAGAGTTAGATTCGGTACATCCAGCTTTAGCTGATAATTTATTAAATATGATAGCAATGGCCTTTAGCTCGTCTATGCTCTGTCAGCAATTGAAAAAACAATCTAGTTCGAAAGATATTCTGATTACTAAAATATTACAATATATCGACAATAACTATTCCAATCCTAGAATATCCAATCAGGATATTGCAGATGCACATCGAATTTCACTCCGATATTTATACAAACTATTCCAGCAGCATGATAAATGTCTACATCAGCTTGTGCAACAAAAACGCATGGATAAAAGTAAAGAGCTATTAGCAGATTCCAACAATGCTGATTGTAGTTTAGACAATCTTTCTTATGCTGTTGGCTTTGTTAGTTCAGCTCATTTTTCTCGAACATTCAAAAAATATTTTGGTACGTGTCCAAGTGAATTTAGGCAACGGTGTCTGAAATAAAAATTAAAAAATACCGACACTATAATGAACCGAGAAAAATAGGAATCTATATAATCCTTCGTAATCGAATCCTTTCAACAGTTAATCTGAGAACAATCTATAAGGGAGACAACTTTATAGGGTTTTACAACGCTTTAAATCTATTGACCGTTAGAATGTTTGATTGATTTATAATTCTATATCAATAGTTCCACTAGTATTTATTACCGTGCGTATTGCGACGTTCTTTTAATCATCAAATATCGACTGGAGGATTCATAACCAGTTGTCGCTTGTCCTGCATGTGGAAATAGTAGCTCTTCGTAGAATATATCAAAAATACTGAAAAATAATAAACACTGATCCAATTTTAGGAATGCCACCCCCATTAAACTAAGTCGCTATTTCAACACCTAAGAGTTTCTGCTATTTTTTTGTACTGGCCCACTGTTCTTTCTTCTGATAATTGTTGAAGTCATTAATTAAAAAAGTTATCGACTAAATTATTCAAAAATATCGAGATTAAAAATAGGTACTAGTGCACTTGAGGACAATATATTATGCAGCATTTGTCATGGAGTTGTGCATTCCCTTTGACTATCATAGTTCCTACAGATATTAATCATAAGGTTGGGGGAAAACAAAATGAGTACAAGAGCATTTCGAAACGCTATTAGTTTAGGAGGGCTAGTTCTAATGGCATGTTTCCATACGACAGTCTTTGGCGAAGATAAGAAACAAGAGAAACATGAGGAAGAAGAGAAAGCTGAAGAAGGAGGCTTGAAGATCATAATTGCAAGTGCTCAAAAAAGAGAAGAATCTATTCAGGAAACGCCGATAGCGGTCACCGCATTTACGGGAGATTCTATTGACAAACTGGGGATCGATGACATTTCAGATGTTGCCGCTTTTACACCTAATTTGGTATTTGATACGACATCACCTATTGGAGGCGCGTCAGCAAGCGCTGCGGTATTTATTAGGGGGATTGGTAATACTGATTTTAGTTTAACAACAGACCCAGGTGTTGGTACCTACATAGACGGCGTATATATGTCGCGATCAATCGGTGGAGTACTTGATGTGCTAGATATTGAAAGGATCGAAGTCCTCAGAGGGCCTCAAGGTACATTATTTGGACGCAATACTATCGGCGGGGCGATAAATATTACCACACGAAAGCCCTACGATGATTTTGCTTACAGAGTGGATTTGACTGGAGGAAGTGAAGGTCGTATCGGTCTAAAAGCATTTGTAGATGTACCGATAACGGAAAATTTGATCTCAACTTTTGCGTTATCTAGAAAATCCAGAGATGGCTATGTAGACCGTGTATTGGTTGGCGATACACTCGGTAGTGAAGATCGTACTTCCTTTCGTGGAGCGTTCTATTTTGAACCTGGCGATAATTGGGATTTACAATTTTCGTTCGATCACACCGAAATCGATGAACAGGCGGCTGCAGGAGTGGCTGTTGGCTTCACAGCTGGAGCTGGGACCATAGGTTGGGCTTTGGCGACTTATCCTACGTTAACCACTGATGACGCAATTGCAACAGGTTTAGCAGATTTACAACAATATGTCGTCTCTAGTGGTGAAGATATTTCTTTTGGAACTTTCGATAATGCGAGTAGTACAATCGTCGATGGTTTAGGTTTAGTGGTAAACGGTCATGGTGATAATTTTGATGTGAAATACACTTTATCGTATCGTGAGACTGAAGCTGCGTTTTATGCTGATGCTGATCACACGCCGTTTCAAATTACAGAAATAGCAAACCCAGACTATCATCATGAACAGCTAAGCCATGAACTGCAAATAATTGGTGACGTTTTGGACAGCAGATTGAAGTATATCGCTGGCATATATTATTTGGATGAACAGGGTAAGGATAATGTTTTTGTTCCATTGCATCTCCCAACTCCAGACTTAAGTGCTGGTTTCGCAGCTGGACTAAAAAACTTTGCCGATGTCGATAACTCTAGTGAAGCCGTTTATTTGCAAAGTTCTTGGGCTATTGATGAAACTTATAATTTAACGGTTGGCGTTAGGCATACCTTGGATAAAAAACGATTTGATTACACGCAGTATCTAGCTGCTGACATACAAGGTAATCCACTACCTTTTTTTCCAGGCGCAATCGATGAGAGCGGTGTCTTTCGAGAGGGATTATTACCCTTAGTCGGAGATGGAAGTGGATCGATTTCTGATGAATTTGAAGAAACAACCTATAAACTAGGGCTCGATGCGATGTTTAATGATACTTTGATCTATTACAGCTTTGCACAAGGGTTCAAAAATGGTGGTTTTGTCTTGCGTTATGTGGAAGCAGTAACCGAACCACGGACATTTGAACCCGAGACTTTAGACGCTCATGAAATCGGTTTTAAATGGCAGAGTTCGGACAATTTAGTGAGGCTTAATGCAGCTGTCTTTTTCTCAGATTATAAAGATGTTCAGGTTACTTTTTTTGATAATCTTGGTGGGCCTATTACGGCTAATGCTGGAGAAGTCGATATCAAAGGAGTTGAGCTGGAGTTTACCGCACTAATAACAGATAACTTACTATTTGAAATGGGATACGGATATATAGACGCATCTTATACCACGATAAATCAAGTTGAAGGGCTTTCTTTAACCCTGGATAAATCAGCTACACTGGTAAATACGCCTGAGAATTCGTTGAGCATTGGATTGCAATATGATATTGAAATGGACGAGGATGAAATGTCGCTTAGAATCGATTATTCTTATGTGGATGACATCTTTAATGATTCTCAAAACTCACCATTTTTGTTTCAAAAAGCAAATGACATCTTTAATGCGTCTGCGACATATTATATTGGTGCAGACATCAATCTTATGGCGTTTGTCAAGAACCTTACGGATGAACGAATTATCGAAGGCGGAAATTCTAATTTCGGTTTGGGGTTTCATGAGGGAAGGTACAACAGACCGAGAGAGTATGGTCTTACTGTTCGATACATTTTTTAAGGAGAATTGAAAAATGAAAAAATGTTTTAAAGTAGCCGCTGTACAAGCTGCACCAGTTTTTATGGATTTACAAAAAGGCATTGAAAAAACAGTTGAATTAATTGAGCAGGCGGCGAAACAAAAAGCTTCATTGATTGCGTTTCCTGAATGTTGGTTGCCGGGATACCCTTGGTGGATCTGGCTGAATGCGCCAATTAATAATTTAAAGTATATTCAGCGATACCATGAAAATTCCTTAGTTTTTGAAAGTGAGGAATTCGCGATAATTTGTAAAGCGGCTCTAGATAATGATATTTTTGTAAGTCTCGGTGCGAGTGAACGAGAACATGGCTCGTTATATATTGCTCAATTCTTAATCGGAAATGACGGCACAGTTTTACAAGCCAGAAGAAAGCTCAAACCGACTCACGTTGAGCGGACTCTTTTCGGTGAAGGCGATGGTAGCGATATTGAAGTAACTGAAACGACACTGGGTAGAATTGGTCAATTATCTTGCTGGGAACACTTACAACCACTTATTAAATATGCAGTGTATAGTCAACATGAACAACTGCATATAGCCGCATGGCCATCTTTCAGTTGTTACCCACAAGCTTACTCTTTAGGCCCCGAATTGAATAATGCCGTTTCTCAGGTTTATGCGGCCGAAGGTCAATGTTTCGTACTTGCTCCTTGTGCAGTGGTTTCGCCTCAAATGATCGAACTTTTGGTTGAAAACGACGAACATCGAGAATTGCTTACCTGTGGTGGAGGTCATGCACGAATATTTTCTCCAGATGGTAGCCCTATGTGTGAAAAATTAGCTGAAGATGAAGAGGGATTATTGTTTGCAGAAATCGATTTAGGTATGATTAGCGTTGCTAAATCTTTCGCAGATCCTGTTGGCCATTATTCCAGGCCTGATGTGACTCGTTTATGGTTTAATCCAAGCCCTCAACCTAAAGTTTGTGAATTTGAATTGAATGACGAAAGTATTTGTGAGGGTAATGATATCCAGGAAACATAGCCATTGTAGTAGTAAATTAGACTAACTTTTAGCGTAGGTACACAACTATGAACAGCATGCCCGAAAATTGGACTCCACCCGCACCAGCTTGGCGCTCTTTATGGCAAGATGATAATGAATCTTGGGTTTGTGGCATATTTGCCATTCAAGGAGATTCGCCTCTATCATTAGAGGACTGGGCTCAAAGAGCGTTTATAGGAAATAGTGCCCCTAAATTACTTGAGCAAGGTAAGTTTCACGATAACACAGGGAAGTGCAATTTTATTTATATCGGGTATTGGCGGCAAGCTGATTATCAGAAATGGTGGGTGAAAGAAAAAGCATGGTGGAGTTCGGCAGAGATTATGCTCAATAGCCTGAGTGTATGGAGAGAAATTATTATAATGCCTACTGAGCGCTTAGAAACTTTACATTCTTCGGAAAATAATCATGGTTTGGCCTGCTTAGCATCCGAATTAGAAGGTCCAATATTGGAGCACGGTTACCCAGGAGCGGCACGTGAAAGGATTCCTTGTTCTTCGTTAGAATCGATCAAGAATAAAGATGATATTTGGAGGGATTGCAAAATCCAGGTAGAAGATAACGGCCGAAGAGTTATTATCAAACCGCCAAAGAATATTTGTGTTATTCGTTCTGGTCAAGACTGGAGTCACAGCGGGGAAGAACAGAAAAAGCATTACCTAACTCGCGTCCATCCAATATTGAAGAAAGGCATGCAATATTTATCAAATAATCCAATTGAATCGAATTGTGCGTCAATGCGTTTTGTAACCAAAACAAATGAAAATTGGTTACCTTTGGAACAAAGTTTTGGTTTGGGTTATGCTACTGATATTTATGCGTTTGAAAAGTGGGCGAAGAGTCATCCAACTCATCTAGCTATTTTCGATCGTTTTTTACAGATGGCTGACCGTTATAACGAGAATCTTGAATTACGCCTATGGCATGAAATGACTGTAATACCAGATAATGGATGTGAGTTTGAATATATAAACTGCCATTCAAACACGGGACTATTAGCAGTTATCTAACTATTTTTAGATGCTTGAAGTAGGTATTTCGAAATGACTTTCTTAATCAATAGTGGTTACCAAAAACGAACCACAGATGTTGCTACTAATCAACGAGTTGATTATTGGCGTGAGTTTATATGTCAAGAATTCGTTAAATTAGATTGTAAGAACTTTGGAGATAAAACGTTTGACGGTGAGATCAGAGGCGATTTAAATCTTGGTGAGTTACGGTTTTCAGAAGTTCTCGCAGATCCCGAAATTGTGACTCGTTCAAGAGCTCAAATTTCACGCTCTAGCGATAATGGTTTTCTGATTACTAAAATATTACAATATATAGACAATAACAATCCAAATCCCAGAATATCAAATCAGGATATTGCAGATGCACATCGAATTTCACTCCGATATTTATATAAACTATTCCAGCAACATGATAAATGTCTGCATCAGCTTGTGCGTGGATAAAAGTAAAGAGCTATTAGCAGATTCCAACAATGCTGATTGTAATTTAGATAATCTTTCTTATGCGGTTGGCTTCATTAGCTTAGCTCACTTTTCTCGAACATTTAAAAAATATTTTGGCATGTGTCCAAGTGATTTTAGACGCCAGAATTATTAAGCTGGTCAGAATATCTGGTATTCAAAATACTTATTGGAATTAGAAAAGGTATTTAATTTAATAAAAATTTTGTAGGAAAATATTGATGATACATAATTTTAACCCTCTACACGACATAGAAACCGCCAGCATTGATGAGTTACAAGCGTTACAACTCAAGCGGATGAAAAAAAGTTTGCAACACGCTTATGACAATGTGCCTTGTTATAAAGCTAAATTTGATGAGAAAGGTGTACACCCGGATGACCTACAGGAACTAGCCGATTTAACAAAATTTCCTTTTACCGAAAAATCCGATTTAAGAGACAATTATCCATTTGGAATGTTTGCAACGCCTATGGAGGATGTAGTTAGACTACATGCATCGAGCGGCACAACCGGCAAACCGACGGTAGTTGGTTATACCCAAAAAGATATTGAAACTTGGTCGGATGTAGTTGCTCGTTCCATTCGGGCTGCGGGTGGCGATCACACCGATAAGGTTCATGTAGCTTATGGCTATGGTTTATTTACTGGTGGACTAGGGGCGCATTATGGCGCCGAGAAACTAGGCTGTACGGTGATCCCTATGTCGGGCGGACAAACCGAGAAACAGGTTCAATTGATCCAGGATTTTAATCCGGATATTATTATGGTGACTCCCTCTTACATGCTTAATATTGCTGATGAACTTGAGCGTCATGGAGTCGATACAGCTAAGCTAAATTTACGAATTGGCATCTTCGGTGCAGAGCCATGGACCGGTTCAATGCGTACAGAATTAGAACAACGTCTCAATATTGATGCGGTTGATATATACGGCTTGTCTGAAGTCATGGGACCGGGTGTTGCTCAAGAATGTGTTGAAACAAAAGATGGTCCAACAATCTGGGAAGATCATTTCTATCCCGAAATAATAGATCCCGTGACCGGTGAAGTATTACCTGATGGGTCTGAAGGCGAGCTAGTATTTACCAGTTTAACCAAAGAAGCGATGCCCGTGATTCGTTATAGAACCAGAGATCTTACTCGTCTGTTACCCGGTACCGCACGTACTATGCGTCGTATGGATAAAATCACAGGTCGTAGTGATGATATGCTGATCATACGAGGGGTCAACGTCTTTCCTACTCAAATCGAAGAGCAAATTCTAGCAATCAATGGCTTATCACCACACTATCAAATTGAAGTGACACGAGAAGGCAATTTGGACAATATTGCGGTAAATGTCGAGCTGAACTCCGAATCAGATGAGAATTTAAAAGCCGACGTAGCCAAAAGTCTGCAGCATAAAATTAAATCAATGATCGGCGTTTCCAGTCGAATTAATGTTCTTAACCGAGGTGAAGTACCTCGCTCAGAAGGCAAAGCACAAAGAGTCATCGATAAGCGCTAATCGAAAAGTAGACAGAAAGCCATAATTTAATTATGGTTTTTTTTGCTCTAAAGTGTTACATAATAATAAAATATCGGTATAATTATGTATCATGTTGAATTGCTGGTTTATTTGTAAAACAATGACAAAGATTTCGCTGCAGTATTGCGACGGGTTGATTTAGGAAGGTCGAATGAAAATACAAAGTTACGTCAATGGTGAGTGGTGCAGCGGTAATGGCCGTGTGGATACCTTACTCAACTCAGTGAATGATGAAGTCATTGGTGAGGTCCACTCGTTAGATTCGGGATTTGACCAGATTCTTGAGTACGGTAGAGGCGTTGCCGGGCCAGAGTTACGTAAGTTGACTATTCACGATCGCGCCGAACGAATTAAGCTGCTTGCCAAATACTTGCTTGATCGAAAAGAAGATTTTTATCGCATTTCTTATATGACCGGTGCCACTAAAGCAGATTCCTGGGTCGATATAGAAGGTGGTATCGGTACGATGTTCAGTTATACCGGTATCGCCCGACGAGAACTCAATAATGATACGTTTGTTGTCGAAGGGCCGGTTGAACCACTTTCTGCCAATGGCACTTTTGTTGGTCAGCACATACTTACCTCCAAAGAGGGTGTATCACTGCATATCAATGCGTTTAACTTCCCAGTTTGGGGAATGTTAGAGAAAATCACCCCAAGTATTATTGCCGGTGTACCGGTGATTGTTAAGCCGGGAACGGTCAGCTGTTATTTGACTGAAGCGGTGGTGAAGGCAATTGTAGAATCTAAGATTCTGCCGAAAGGAACGGTACAACTTATCTGTGGCAGTGTTGGCGATATTCTGGATCATGTAAATGAGCAAGATATTGTGACATTTACAGGATCGGCTTCGACTGGACAAAAACTAAAAGCTCATCCGAATATTATTGCTAAAAGCGTTCCCTTCACTATGGAAGCGGACTCGTTGAATTGTTGTATTTTAGCGCCGGATATTACCGTTGAAGATCCGGAATTCGATCTTTATATCAAAGAAGTGGCTGGAGAAATGACCACTAAAGCCGGACAAAAATGTACCGCTATTCGTCGCGCGATTGTGCCGTCCAGTATGACAGAAGCCGTCAGTGACGCTTTAGTTAAACGTCTAAAAGGAACAGCAATAGGCGACCCCTCACAAAAAGATACCCGTATGGGCGCATTGGTGGGTAAAACGCAAAGAGACGATGTGCTAGCGGCAGTAGAAAAACTGATGGCAGGAAATGAAACACTTTTGAGTGGTATTGATGATTACAATCTAGTCGGCGCCGATAAAGATAAAGGGGCGTTTATGGCACCTACGCTTTTACGTTGTAGCGACCCGTTTAACACCATCGCCCATGAAGTCGAAGCATTTGGACCTGTCAGCACTTTAATGACTTATGATGGCATTGAACAAGCAGTTCAACTGGCTAAGATGGGTAAGGGAAGTTTAGTCGGTTCGGTAATCACAAAAAGCCCGGAATATGCCAGAGATATTATCCTGGCTAGCGCATCCCATCATGGCCGTATGTTAGTGTTAGATGCTGAGTGTGCAAGAGAGTCGACAGGTCACGGTTCGCCGCTCGCGAGTTTGGTTCATGGCGGCCCCGGGCGTGCCGGTGGCGGTGAAGAGTTAGGGGGCTCTCGTGCAATTAAACATTATATGCAACGAACTGCTATTCAAGGCTCGCCCACTTCGATTATGGCGATCACTAATCAATATACCAAAGGTGCTAAGACCACCACCGATAGAGTCCATCCTTTTAGAAAGTATTTTGAAGAACTGGAAATTGGTGAGTCATTAACCACTCATCGCCGAACGGTGACCGAAGCGGATATTGTTAATTTTGGTTGTATTTCCGGCGATCATTTTTACGCCCATTTTGATGAAATTGCTGCTAAAGATTCATTCTTTGAAAAGCGGGTGGCACATGGTTATTTTGTAATATCAGCCGCTGCAGGCATGTTTGTTGACCCCGGTCAGGGACCTGTCATCGCCAATTATGGAATCGATAATTTACGATTTGTGGAGCCCGTGGGAATTGGCGATACCATTCAAGTGCAATTAACTGCCAAACGAAAAATAAAGAAAACTAAAAAACCTGATGATAAATACGATACGGGCATTGTCGTCTGGGCTGTTGAAGTGAGTAATCAACACGGTGAGCCGGTGGCGGTTTATGATATTTTGACTTTAGTTGAGAGATTAAAACAGTAAGATTAGGGACAAATTCAAAAGATATTTTCACCACGGAGACACGGAGGGACGGAGAAAAGACTTATGTTGATTGATGGAAATCTTACAGGGAAGGTTATAGGTGCTGCTATTGAGGTTCATAAACAACTTGGACCAGGATTGTTGGAAAGCACTTATGAAGAATGTTTGTTTTTTGAATTGAAAGAGAGAGGTATTGAGGTTGAGAGGCAAGTTGATATTCCGATAGTTTACAAAGGGAATAGACTTGAATCTGCATATCGGATCGACCTTTTTGTAAACGGAGAAGTAATTGTAGAATTGAAATCGTGCAAAAAATTAGAGGCTATTCATGAAGCACAGTTACAAACTTACTTAAAATTAGCCAACGTAAGAAAGGGTTTATTGATCAATTTTAATGTACCAGTACTAAATCAGGGACTAAAAAGAATACTAAATAACTAACACATAGCTATTAAGTCTTTTCTCCGCTCCTCCGTGTCTCCGTGGTGAATAGTCTTTTAAGTTTTTAGATTTTTATTTTGGATTTAAAGAGAAAATAATATGTACGAAACAATCATTTTAGAAAAAAATAACGGGGTTACTAAGTTGACCCTTAATCGTCCCGATCGACTGAACAGTTTCAATGTTCAAATGCATGAAGAATTACAGTCAGCTCTAGATGACATAGCTACCGATGGTGAAACCCGTTGCTTGATGATTACTGGCACCGGTCGTGGATTTTGCGCTGGCCAAGATTTAAACGACAGAGCGGTAACCGCTGAAGGTCAAGCGCCTGACTTAGGCAAGTCGGTCGAGAAGTTTTACAATCCTCTAATTCGACGAATTACTAGTCTAAAAATGCCGGTCATTTGTGCACTCAATGGGGTCGCTGCAGGCGCAGGCGCAAGTTTAGTCATGGCATGCGATATAGTTATCGCGGCGCGTTCCGCTTCATTTATTCTTTCTTTTGCCAAGGTCGGACTAGTGCCAGATTCTGGCAGCTCCTGGCATTTTACTCGAGCGCTTGGTTTGCCGCGCGCCAAAGCGTTAGCTATGTTAGGTAATAAGCTTAAGGCTGAACAAGCTGAACAGTGGGGCCTCATTTATCAGGTTGTTGATGATGAAGCATTGATGGACGAAGCCGAAAAATTAACTAGTCACCTTGCGAAGCAGCCAACTGAAGCCTTGGCTAATATAAAAGAGCTAGTTCACACCTCTTTTGACTATAGTTTAAATGAGCAATTAGAACGAGAACGAAAAGCCATGCAGCATTTAGGCAAAAGCCATGATTACAAGGAAGGTGTGGCGGCATTTATTGAAAAGCGTGAACCGGCCTTTAAAGGTAAATAAACTTAAGGTAAATAGAAAATGACTTGTCCTTATGATAATGATCCTGACAAAAATGTCAGGGAAATGGAAGATTCTATCCATACTGATTTTAAAGACGATATGTCTTATGGCGATTATCTGTGTTTGGATCAAATACTGTCTGCGCAAGACTTACGCTCTAAGGTACACGATGAAATGTTATTTATCACCATTCATCAAGCGAGCGAGTTATGGCTAAAACTGGCTGGTTTTGAACTAAATGAAGCCATCAAAAATGTTCAAGAAGGAAATTTCGGACACGCTTTTAAAGTGATCTCTCGAGTTAAACAGATTTTTAATCAACTAACACAGTCCTGGAATATTCTTTCTACTTTAACACCAGTTGATTATTTAAAATTTCGAGATTCACTGGGGCATTCATCGGGGTTTCAATCTTACGGTTATCGAAAGCTCGAATTCTTGTTAGGTAACAAAAATAGAGCATTAATTGAAGTCCACAAAAGTAATCCAGTGGTTTATAAAGAGTTAGATGATATTCTCAATCGCCCCAGTCTTTACGATGAGGTAATCCTATCATTAAGTAAACATGGATTAACCATCGATCAATCGATACTTAATCGTGATTATAGTCAGCCTTATCAGTCCTCTGAATCAGTGCTAAACGCTTGGCTTGAAATCTATCGAAATTCAGATAAATATTTTGAACTCTATGAACTTGCCGAAAAACTATTAGATATCGAAGATGCTTTTCAACAATGGCGTTTCAAACATATGTATACAGTGCAAAGAATCATCGGTAATAAAATGGGAACCGGTGGATCGAGTGGCGTGGGCTTTTTGAAAAAGGCATTGGATATTAGTTTCTTTCCGGAGCTTTTTGAATTAAGAACTCATCTCTAATTGAATGATTACCTCCCCCTTTGCGAAGGGGGATTGAGGGGGATTTAAGATCTATGATATATCTTTGAAATCAAGGTTTGACATAGTTCCTTTAAATCTCCCCTAACCCCTCTTTACAAAGAGGGGGACATAAAAAAGTAAAAAAGGTTTTAAAATGAAAAAAGTTTACATCTGCGACGCAATAAGAACACCCATCGGTCGATTCGGTGGCTCGCTTTCTGGCGTTCGTGCCGACGATCTCGGAGCGATCCCAATCAAAGCTTTGATGGATAGAAATCCTCAGGTTAGCTGGGAAGATATCGATGATCTTTATTATGGCTGCGCTAATCAGGCCGGAGAAGATAATCGTAACGTAGCGAGAATGAGTGGTCTTCTAGCCGGCCTCCCTCAATCAGTACCTGGAGTAACCATTAATCGTTTGTGCGGTTCCGGCATGGATGCGATTGGCACCGCAGCACGAGCAATTGCCTGTGGAGAACAGTCCATGGCGATTGCCGGTGGGGTTGAGCAAATGTCACGAGCGCCTATGGTGATGCCTAAAGCTGAGAGCGCGTTTTCTCGTAAAGCCGAAATTTTTGATACCACCATGGGATGGCGATTTATCAATAAAAAAATGGCCGAACAATATGGTGTGGATAGCATGCCCGAAACCGCTGAAAATGTTGCTGAGCAATTTAATATTAGTCGTGAAGACCAAGATAAATTCGCTTGTTTGACTCAACAAAAAACTCAAAAAGCGCAGCAATCCGGTATTTTCGAAAACGAGATTATTGCTGTCACGGTTAAAATTAACCGCAAGGAAACTAGGGAATTCTCGGTGGACGAACATCCTCGTCCAAGTACCTTAGAAGGATTGGCAAAATTAGGCACGCCGTTTAAAAAAGATGGCACAGTAACAGCGGGAAATGCTTCAGGAATTAATGATGGAGCTTGTGCTCTATTAATCGTGTCTGAAGATCAACTTGAAAGGCAAAAGCTTAAACCACTAGCTAGAGTGGTTGGCATGGCGACATCAGGACTCGCGCCAAGAATAATGGGTTATGGTCCGGTGGAAGCCTCTCGCAAGGTGCTTAAGAACGCTGGATTAAACTTAGAACAAATGGATGTGATAGAACTCAACGAAGCCTTCGCCGCTCAAGGATTAGCCGTGATGCGTGAATTGGGTTTAGCTGATAATGATAAACGAGTCAATCCGAATGGCGGCGCAATTGCACTCGGGCATCCTCTCGGAATGAGCGGCGCACGGTTGGTAACAACAGCAGCTTATGAATTACAAAGAAACGGTGGCCAGTATGCACTCTGTACAATGTGTATTGGTGTTGGACAAGGTATAGCAATGATTATTGGAAAAGCTTAAAAGACGAAAAGATTAAGAGATTAAGAGATATCTCACCACGGAGGCACGGAGTAACGGAGAAAAAATACTGAATAGGATTATTTCGGGTACCCGTTATTCCATCCGCTTGTAAGTTTTTTCTCCGCTTCTCCGTGCCTCCGTGGTGAATAAATGTTTAGTTTTTATCTTTATGAATTAAGAAACAGTTTGAATAGGAGTTTAGATATGCAACAAGTCGATGACGCACAAGCGCAAATAGAATTCGATCGTCGAATCGCCGATGAGCAAAAAATCGAGCCGACTGATTGGATGCCAGACGACTATCGCAAAAACCTGATTCGTCAAATGTCGCAACATGCTCATTCCGAAGTGATTGGCATGCAGCCTGAGGGGAATTGGATTACTCGTGCGCCAAGTTTGCGCCGTAAAGCGGTTCTTTTATCTAAAGTACAAGATGAAGCCGGGCACGGTTTATATCTTTACAGTGCGACTGAATCATTAGGTATCACTCGCAGCGAATTAATCGAAGCGCTGCAAACCGGGGTGGCAAAATACGCGTCTATTTTTAATTATCCTACCTTAACCTGGGCCGATATTGGCGCCATCGGTTGGTTGGTAGACGGCGCTGCAATTGTCAATCAAATATCGTTGCAACGCACTTCATATGGACCTTATGCAAGAGCCATGGTCCGTATCTGCAAAGAAGAAAGTTTTCATCAACGCCAAGGCTATGAAATTATGTATAAGCTTGCCCATGGAGCGCCTGAGCAAAAAAGAATGGCGCAAGATGCGATGAATCGAAACTGGTGGCCTTCACTGATGATGTTTGGTCCACACGATAGCGATTCTGCTCATTCAGGTCGTTCGATGCAATGGAAAATAAAACGTCAATCAAATGACTTTCTTCGGCAAAAATTTATCGATCAAACGGTTCCACAAATCGAGGCGCTTGGATTGGAAATGCCCGATCCCGAGCTTAATTGGAATGAAGAGCGCGGCCACTATGATTCAGGAGAGATTAATTGGGAAGAATTCTATCAAGTGATAAATGGTAGTGGACCTTGTAATTACCAACGACTCAAACATCACAAAAAAGCGCACAAAGAAGGCGAATGGGTGCGTGCAGCGGTAAGAGCCTATCAGGAAAAACAACAAGCAAAACAAGATAAAGATGTCGCTTAAAATATTTTAGAAAACCCTCTCCCAGCCAAGAGTAGGTCCCATGAGGGAAGGGAGAGGGAACTAAAACAAAGAGAGAAAATTATGAATCAAGAAAAAAGCATTAACCAGGAACATTTGTCAGTTTACGAAGTGTTCATTCGTTCCAATCGCGGACTGGATCATAAACATGTTGGCAGTCTGCATGCGGAAAGTCCAGAACACGCGTTGATGTATGCCAGAGATTGTTATCTTCGCCGCTCTGAAGGGGTGAGTATCTGGGTGGTTAAATCCACCGATATTACAGCTTCGCAAGAAGAAGATATCGCTAATTTTGTTGATCCAATGGATGACAAACCCTACCGCCATGCGACTCATTACGTGTTGCCAGATAATGTTACCAATATGTAGTTAGTGTAAGTCCCCTCTTTGGCAAAGAGGGGTTAGGGGAGATTTAAAGAACTTCGAATTAATAAGAATATTAAGTTGGAATTATTCAAACCAAAATTCCCCTCAGTCCCCCTTTGTTAAAGGGGGAGGTTTTACAACAACATTTAGAGATATAAAAAATGGAACGTAAAAAGGAAAATCTTATTCGATTTTTGATCGGTCTTGCGGATGATTCTGTAGTGTTGAGCCATCGGTTATCCGAATGGTGTAGCAACGGACCCTATTTAGAAGAAGACATCGCGCTGTCTAATATTGCTTTGGATTATATCGGCAGAGCCAGAATGTTTTATCAATATGCGGCTGAATTGGAAGGTGAAGGAAGAACAGAAGACGACATTGCTTATTTAAGAAACGAGCGGGAATACACCAACTTATTGATCCATGAATTACCGATCAATGATTTTGCTTTTACCATGGTTCGTCAATATTTCTTAGACGTTTATTACTGCCTATATTTACAGCTATTGTGTGATTCAAGTGATGAACGGATCGCGGCGATTGCAGCAAAAGCAATCAAGGAAAGTCGCTATCATCTAAAAAGAAGTGAACCATGGATCAAGCAACTCTCTGAAGGCACCGAAGAGAGTAAGCAACGTATTCAATTGGCACTGGATGAATTGGAGAACTTTGTTGGCGAATTATTTTTGATGGAAGAGTGGGAAACATCCCTAGTTGATTCGGGGATTGCCGTAGACCGTCAAAAATTACAGCAAAGCTGGGATGAGCAAGTTCAATTATTTTTGGCTGAGTCAGCAATGTCTTTTCCGGAGAGTGCATTGCAAATACGTGGCGGCAGAAATGGGATACATACAGAACACCTGGGCCATATGTTATGCGAAATGCAATATATGCAAAGAAGTATGCCGGGTTTACAATGGTAACTAATGTCATCCCAACATTATCTCCAGAGTTCGCTAAACGGCGAGCGTACAGAAATAATTCTGTACATCAAGAAATCTGGACACTGTTGGACAAGGTTTATGATCCTGAATTGCCGGGATTGACCATTTGGGATTTGGGAATATTGCAAGATGTCCAATTGGTTGATGAAGCTTATAGAATTTCAGTGACACCGACATATAGCGGTTGTCCTGCAGTTGATATGATTATTACCGATATCAAAATGGAGCTAGCCAAAACTGGATTTGACAATGTGACTGTTAAAGTGATCCTGGCACCTGCCTGGACCACTGAAATGATGTCGCCAGCCGGTAAAGCTCATTTGAAAAGTATTAGTATCGCTCCGCCAGATGAAAACGATAGAGTAAATTGCCCAAACTGCGATAGCGAAAATACTAAGCTGATTAGTCAGTTCGGCTCAACCGCCTGTAAATCACTTCATCAATGCTCGGATTGTTCAGAAGTTTTCGATTATTTTAAACATTTTTAGATTACACGAAAATCTAAAGCATCCCTCTTCCTAGCCCTCTCCCAGAGGGAAAGGGCTAGGAAGACAAAAGGTAAGAGTAATGAGTACAGAATTTTATCCACTTACAATTAGCAAAATTGAACGGCTAACCAAAGATGCGGTTTCAATTGATTTTGAGCTACCCGCTGAATTGGAAGAAAAATTCGATTACAGGCAAGGACAACATCTTACCCTAAGAGCCGATATTCAAGGTCAAGATATTCGACGATCTTATTCGCTCTGCCGCGGAGTGAATAGTCAGTCTTTACAAGTTGGTGTTAAAACGATTGAGCAAGGACTATTTTCTGATTTTGCCAACACTCAACTAAAAAAAGGTATGACTATAGACGTCATGCCTCCGCAAGGTCATTTCTATACAGAACTTTCGAGTGACGCAAAAAAGAATTATTTATTGATTGCAGTTGGTAGCGGCATTACTCCGATATTGTCACATATCGAATCGATTCTTGAAATTGAACCTGACTCACAAATAACACTGTTATATGGCAACCAAAGAACACCATCCATGATGTTTCGAGAAAGGCTGTGTTTCCTAAAAAATAAATATATTGAACGATTAAAGTGGATTAATTTTTTCACCAAAGAAGAAAATGAAGCAGCAATTTTAAACGGCCGAATTTCCGCTCAAAAAATTATTGATTTAGATACTACAAAAATGATCAATATTCAATCTGTTAGTGATGTGTTCGTATGTGGACCGGAAGAAATGACACTTGATATTGCCAAAACTTTTGAATTTTGGGGATTTGATAAATCGCAAATACACTATGAGTTATTTTTTTCCGGATTGGCTGAAAAGGAAGCTGAAAAAAGCCAGGCAAAACGTGCTCAAAAATACGGTAAAAAAATAGCTCATGTTGCGGTAAAAGTCGCCGGTAGAAAAACTTTGGTCGAACTAGAAATGGGTGGCGATAATATTCTTGATGCGGCCATCGAGAATGGAGCAGACTTACCTTTTTCTTGCAAAGCAGGCGTTTGTGCAACATGTAAAGCAAAAGTGACTAAAGGCAACGTAGAAATGGATATGAATCATTCACTAACGGAACAGGAAATTGATGAAGGTATGATACTCACCTGCCAGGCCCATCCTGTTTCAGAGGATGTCGAAATTGATTTCGATTTTTCATGAGTGACTTTTCTGTATGGAATTGTCATTGCGAGGAGGAACGACGCGGCAATACCCACAACGTTATCCTTAAGGGACCTACTTTTGGCACGGGGCAAGCTTTCTCCACCGGGTTGGTAAATACCTTGAAGGTTTGTAC
>CAZOBX010000111.1:0-17855 GCA_964578045.1 uncultured Kangiella sp.
CTTGAGTACTATCTGCATATTGAATTGTTAAATTTGGAAATTGTTTTTGTACTTCTGAAACAACCTTTTTCAAATTTATAGATTGTCTAGATTTAACGGTAATTTTACTCTGTCCATTTTCTGATACCTGAACACCTCGAATATTGTTTTCTCGTAGCACAGATTTTGTGGAATGCAGGATATGCTGTATTCTCTCGGCAAATACTTTCTCTCCATCAACATTCAGGACAAAAAGTACTCCACCACTTAAATCGAGCCCCAGCTTAATCCGCTCACTACCGAAAACTTTTAACCATTGGGGCGTGGTGTCTGTCGCAAGAATTTCGAGGGTGTAATCACTTCCTAAATTTTTAGAAAGAAATTGCCGTGCAGCTATAACCTGGTCTTCTGACTCAAAAATGACCCGACTAGAGTTTTCATTTGAGTCGATGGACTCAATAGAGAATCCTTGTTTGGTTAACTGGTGATGAAGTTGTATCGCCTTTATTGGTTGCGAGTCACTGCTTCTTCCAGAAACAAGCAAAGTTTCTTGCTCCTGGTAGAAACTGGGCAGGGCGCTTAAAGTCATAAAAATAAGTGAAATAAAAATAATCAAGTATTGCCACATCGAATACTTGTTTAATGTCGGATTGCTATTGTTTCTTTGATAGGTTTTCATCTTCATATCTCTTTTATATCCACCAAACTTGCAAATTAATCATTAGGAAAGATCGGAGGCTTCACTGAAAAATACTCAGTGAAAGATTAATATTTAATTGATTGTTTTATAGGTGCACGAATGACTAGCTTTAAAAGCCAAGCTAAAGAGCATTCGTACAATATGATGATGAGAAACTAGTGGTAGGTAATACTTGCAGTATAAAGAGAATTGCCGTCTTTCCAGCCAGATAGACGACTGCTGGACTTCCGGATTGATTGTATAAACCAGGGCGAATCGTCTTGTTTGAAACGCAAATCAGCAAATGTGCGTAAAGCTGGATCAGGGGAATTAAATTCAGCCTTCAACCAATAGATAGGCTTCGTCTGAAGATTGTCTCGAAATAGTATCGCGCTCGTACGTACAGGGATTAAAGGCGAATTATTGCTTGAAAATTCCTTAAAGCCTGCAAATACAGATAAATCCATATCGGCTTCACCCTCTAATATCTCATTGTTCAGCTGAGTTTCTTCGGACACAATAACGCGATTCAGATGTAACTTGTCGGGAGAGTTAAATTTTTGACTTGTTTGGGAATCCAATATTGATTCCGTAGTAATAGACGAATCCCATGAATCAGGCGAGACAGGTTCTGCCAAAACAGAAAAGGCCATAAATGACAAAACAAAAATAATCCAATCAGGCCAAGCTTTCATATTTCCTGCGTATTTCTATTTCTTTTATCTCCATCAATAGTGGGGATAAAATCTTTAAAATCAATGCTGATTGCCATAAGTTGAATTTTCTTCAATCTATTATAAATATTTTTTGGAAGTAGTTATTTTGATTACGAAGCAAACACTAAAATAGCATCGTCTGATATATCTTCTTTATGGAGATCTTTCAGATTAAAAGCTTCTTTTTCTACCGGCGTTGGTATTCTTCTTAACATCCAACCTTTATATGCCGTGGTGGTTAACATATTACCGTCAATGCCAGTGATCTGAACTAGGTAGGGCTACCCTGGAAGATATTCGGTAACATCATCAATAACAACTACAGCACCTCGACCTGTGATTTCAACTTTTTCTACGACCTTGAACGACTGCTTAGTCATGCGAAATTATTCCTTTATTATCCATTGTTAAAATGGTTTAAGACCTGTTCCATCGGAATACACGCATTATGCTCTGGCTCATGAAAGTCATGGTCTTTACAATTTCTAGCGTCAGAATGTGGATAAAATCCGTAACTAGCAACGCAGTTATTTTTGCTATCACAAGTTACAGGCGTCGCAATAAACTGGATTCCAGTAGCGCTTTCAAAATCAGTCGTACTCCTTTGGAGCAAGAAAGTACCTACCTTTTTATTGCCCTCAGTGAAATCGACTCTTTGACCGCCAGACATAGTTACAAATAAACGGTGAGCCTACCGGTCGTTATTAGTACTCTTTACATTTGTCAGCTTTATTTTATACATGTATGCATGAAGCAATATTTTGTTCTGTGCCCTACAAGAGTCGCCATAGGGGTATTCGTAGTCGTTAACCGGCTGCCAGTTAGTACAAAAATCTCGATACCAGTCTAACGGGTCCATGGATTTCGGAATACCCTTTACGATGAAAACTCCTTGTTCAGGAAAAGGTATCGCTGAGCATCCGCTAAGGACGAAAACTGATAATATGATTTTTAACAAAAACCTAAATGGCCGACTAGTGCCACATTTAATCTGAAAATCTTTTGCTTACAGACATAAGTGCACTCCCTCCCACAACCAGCACCGCTAAAAGTAAAAAGCCAACTGAACACAGCGTGGCTATGGGGAAAACCTCCCTCGACTATTGATCAATTAACAATCAAAAAACTTTTCCTATGCACGATGAAAGACCTGATAATCATATAGAAAGCTCCTCAGAGTTAACGGTAAGATAGGTGTTCACTATAAACACAATCTGTAATTCGAGGAGCTTATAATGAAACTATACGGCGGAATTGATTTACATTCAAATAATAGTGTAATTTCTATTATAGATGAAAATCGTCAGAGCAAAGCGCGTAAGAAATTGCCCAATGATTTGCAACGAATTTTTCAATTTATTTCCCCTTTTAATAAAAAATTGACCGGCTTAGTGGTTGAATCAACATTCAATTGGTATTGGTTAGTCGACGCATTGATGGAGGCCCATTTTCGTATTCATTTAGCTAACACAATTGCCATACAACAATATTCAGGATTAAAATATGCCGACGATAAAAGTGATGCTGATTGGTTGGCTGAAATGCTGAGATGAAATATTTTACCGGAAGGCTATATTTATCCTAAAAATGAGCGAACGATTCGAAATTTAATGCGAAAAAGAATGCAGCTGGTTCAACAATCGACACGAAATTTACTTTCTATTCAGGGGCTTTATATGCGGCACCTCAATTATAAATTAAGCAATAACAAAATCAAACAATTGACAGTCGACAAAATTGAAGAGGATTTTCAGTCAACCAACACAGTCCAATCCGTGCAAAGCACTCTGATTATACTGAATTGCATAAAAGAGCAAATCAAAGAACTTGAATCCCTCATATTAACCCAAACAAAATTAAAACCTGATTTCGAAGAATTAAAAAACATTGACGGTATTGGTGATATTCTCACCTTAACTATTATGTTGGAAACCGGTGATATAAAGCGATTTAATAAAGTCGGCCAGTATGCTTCTTACTGTCGTTGTGTCAGTGGTGCTCGTTATAGCAATGGCAAAAAGAAAGGTAAAACCAATTCAAAAAATGCTAACAAATATCTTGCCTGGGCATTTGTTGAAGCAGCTAACTATGCCATTCGCTATAACGAAACGATCAAGCGTTATTATCAGCGAAAACTAGCAAAGAGCAACCGAACAGTGGCGATCAAAACGATTGCCCACAAACTGGCCAGAGCCTGTTTTTATGTACTACGAGATAAGGTCGCATTCGATGTAAAAAAAGCATTTTGTTAACTGAATTTGGTTAAAGTGATGTGAGTTAGGCTGGGGAGTGGAAAAACTATTAGACCTGATTAAACCTTCACTTTAACCATTCTAATTTGAGTTGTAAAATAAGTATGCCCAAGGTTATAACCAATAGTGGATTGGTAGCTTTTTTAGGAAGCTAAACCAAAGAACTGTTAAAGTTCGAGCAACAATTAAACAGTTGTCCGAAAAAACTGGAGTAATTTTGGCACTAAAAAATTATTGAGGCGTAAGCTAAGAGTAGAGGCCAATCCTATTTTAGGGTTGATTTCATCGCTTTAAATCAGATGGGTGACTGGTGCATATTCACACCAACAATAGTGATTTTTAGGTGCGTATAAATTTGAAAGCAAGAATTAGATAAATATAAATAACAACTAACTTGGTTTTATGAAATAAAACATGAGGGAACACACATATCTTCTTGACCGGAGTTTTCTAATGGGTGTCCCCATGAACCCGCTGTATTGGAAAGTGAAATCCGCGAGTATATTGACGATACGATAAATAATAGCGATGCACTGAAGAAAGAGGCAATAGGCATTCTCGAATCTGGAAAAATTTCAAAGGTAGTGGCAAAACTATTTTTTTCTGCCAATCAATTAGGTCTCAAAAATGAAATTGATAAAAGAGAAAGCACTCAAGAAATATAAGAAGGATGCTCTTGATAAATTATCTAGCAGATTAGAGTCGATGGTGAAAACATCTTTTTTGTCAATCAACATCATATGCAGCAAAGTTGGTTAGAGCGAAATGTGAATTTTATTACAAAAATAATGTTTTGAATATTTACGTATACTTAAAACTGGGGAAATTTAGTAAGAACCGTAAAAAACTGTACAAGACTATGTTGTCTAATCGTTTTTGAATTTGGGAGTATCTATCGAACAGTCTCAGCTTTTAGTAAATTGCATCTGTGTTATGTCTTGGCTGTAGCATGAAACTCCTTCCAATCTAGCTGTGGCCTATGAACAATTCCGACAAATTCCTGTTCAAATATCTCATTTAACGATTTTGTATTGTTTTATTATTGTTTTATTATTATTTTGCTGTTAGATTTAATTTAATCTCTTAGGGTTTTATTCCCCGCCCCTTGGGGCGAAAGAGTTGAAAAATATTCTTTCGAAATACCCCGCTTTCGAGTGAAACAAAAAAGTCGAGCGTTAGCGAGAGGGCTTGCCCCGAGGAAGTTTATTCAGTGGTTAAACTGAATAAAAACTTGATTTATAAGGCTTTGTTTTTTATAGGTTGTTTGTAAAGTTTTGTGATACCTGATTTGGTGCGGGTTTATCTGTACAAAGAGTAATTGATGGCACCATTCGCAGCCAATTGAAAAGATATACGAATATATTGAACCATCCACGGAGTGAAACGATGAATATTGACATCAATTATGATCTTAATAAAAATATTAACTCACACTTGTCAGAGCTAGACAATCTATTTGTTTTGAAGCATTTCCCATCAGATTTTGTTGTTACAGAAGTTTTGTCACTAAATTCACCTTTACAAAAAATAAGAGATGAAAGTGACTTTTATAACTATTGTAAACTATCAAAAAGGGGATATACGACATTTGAAGCTATCCACCTTATCGCCCAACATTTAGATACTTCTCCACAAAATATAACTTACTCAGGCTTAAAAGATGAGGATGGAACAACCGAACAATCTATAGCAATACAAAATACTATTGACCCATTAAAAATAGAGAGTTTTAACGCAAAAAGATGGAACAGCGATAAGTTTATCAAGCTATTTCCATACGGGTTTTACGCAAACCCATTAAAAATAGGTAAGTTAGAAGGGAATGCATTTCGAATAAAAGCTAGAAATGTACCGAAAGAAACAGCTGATACTTTAGGACGAAATAACGGTAAAACTCTTGTCTCTTTTATTAATTACTATGATACACAACGCTTTGGTGTTCCAGATGCTCCAAAAACAACTCACCTTATCGGTTTACATTTGGAAAACGATGAATATGACAAAGCCATCAATTTACTAAAATCTGCAGGAACACCTGAAAGCCAAGATGCCAAGTCTTACACAGGACTACCGAAACAATTTTTCGAGTCTCTAGACTCAAGGATAACAGCGTTCTTTAGATCAGCATATAGTTCATACTGCTGGAATTCTCATATACAAAATACTTTATTGGAAATAATATCAGAGCAGGATCTCATTAAATACAATAAACATGGAATAGATTATATAACACCGAAGATATCTTTGGATCTACACAAACTAACCATAAATACACCCACTCATAAATATCGTCGATATGGAAAAAATGATTCATCATCAGAATATGATGATGTAGATCGTCCCACCGTCTTACAATCTAATGTTCAAGTCTATAACATAGAAGAAGATAAAGAATTCCCCAACACTAGTGTCATAGACATGTCCTTCTTTTTACCAGCAGGTGTTTATGCAACAAATATATTAACCCAATTCTTTCTACGATTAGGTTATCAAAATGGTGACTAATGTCATGCGACTACAATCAAAAACCAATATTTTGAGCTCTTGGAAAAATGAATATTCTAAGCATGGACTACCCACATCTAATAAAAACACACCATCTCATGCGGCTGAACTTATAAGTTCTTTTATAAACAAGCCATTAAATAATTCTGGAAAAATACTAGACTTAGGGTGCGGAACTGGTAGAAACGCTATCTATTTTGCAAAGCTTGGTTATCATGTGGATGGACTAGAACTAGTTCCAGATTTAAAGGATATATTTGAAAAAAAATCACGAGAACATAAAGTAAATAATCAAACTACCTTCCACAACGGAAGCATCACAATGCCATTCAAGTGGGAATACAACACATTTGATGCAGCTATAGCACTAACATCCATTGAAAATATTACATGCATAAATGACATGAAGACTTTTATTGAATCAGTCTTAAGAGTTATCAAACCTAGTGGATATTTAGCTTTGTACTATATAACTGACAGAGATAGTTTTTACAAACCTCGGATTATGAAAAACCATGGAAGCAAGTTAAAATTAACATGGTCCGAAGACACTGAATTGCTCCAAAGAGTCTACAACCGCAAAGAAATATTGGAATTATTTTCAGAAAGTTTCTCTGAGGTTCTTCATAATAATTTCATTTTCACTGATTTTCGATACAACAAAACCTATGTTCGAAACCTCGACCTTATAATACTGCAGAACAACAAGAAATTTTAATTATATAGATAGACCAAAGGAATAATGAAATGAATAGCAGAGCCATCCCAATACCAACTAAAAATAATTCAAACGAAAGCATTCCTATGGAAGAATTGCTATCTCAAAATGCGCAATTATTATTAGAAAATAGGTTTTTATTAATGAAGGATGACGGAATGCAGGAAACTCCTACCGAAATGTGCGGAAGAGTAGCTCAAGCTCTCGCATCCACAGAAGAGGAATCCGTCCAAAGCTACTGGAATGATCGATTTTTTAACGTCATGTCAAAGTTACAGTTTCACCCTGGTAGTCGTGTAATGGCAAATGCCGGAACAAGTAACCCCCAACTTGCTAATTGCTTCGTCCTGCCTCTAAATGATAGTCGAGAAGAAATACTCAGGGTATTTCAAGAATCTTGTGATATTAAAAGTAATGGAGGTGGATGTGGTTTCAACTATTCGAACATTCGCCCCAAAGGTGACAAAGTTAATGATTGTGACGAACTAGCTTGTGGTCCAGTATCTCTTTTAGATTTATTTGATTCAGCATCTGGTATTTTTCGACAGAAAGGACGTTATGAAAGTGGTAATATGGCAATACTAAATGTCAGTCACCCTGACATTATTGAATTTATTAAACGAAAGGAAAAGGATGGCTCTTTAAGTTTAACCAATATTTCTGTGGGAATTGAAGATACCTTTATGAAAGCAGTTGAAAACGATAGACCATGGGAATTAATTAATCCAAGAAATAAAGAAGTTGTAAACACTGTTGATGCCACAAAATTATTTGCTGACATATGCCAATACGCATGGGAAACTGGAGATCCAGGCTTAATTTTTCTAGATACAATCAATAAAACCAATCCACTACTTGACTCCATCGGACCTATTGAGGCCACAAATACATGCGGTGAAATTGCATTATTTCCTTATGAGTCTTGTAACTTAGGATATATCAATCTTGAGAAGTTTTTAATTGATTGTACAAATAACAAACAAGATTCCGATGAAATATTTGACAAAGAAAAGCTCAAAAATGTGATTCAAACTGCTGTCCGAATGGTAGACAATACCATCACAGCATCTTGGTATCCGATACCGGCAATAAAAAATGCCGTCAGCAGTAATCGAAGAATAGGTATAGGATTAACAGGATGGGCAGATTGCCTATCAGTCAAAGGAATTCCCTATGATAGCGATTTGGCATTAAGAAAAGCAGATGAACTTGCTTCTGATCTATACTCATTTGCTAATGAAACGAGTATAGAACTGGCAAAGGAAAAAGGGGCTTATCCTAACTCTGTATACAACAAGAATGAAGCTAGACGAAACATTAGCCTGATAGCTTTACCTCCCAGTGGGAACAATGCCATTATATTTGACAGCAGCTTTAGCATAGAGCCTCATTTTTCCATGGCTTACTCTGAGAGAATCATGGGAGGAACAATAATTCATTATCGTAATAGACAACTAGAAAAAACATTGAAAGCCATGAATTTGAACGTAGAAAATGTCTTTCGAAAAATCGAAGAGAATAAGGGTAGCCTAAAAGGCATCATTGATATTCCAGAAAATATTAGAGCGTGTTATAAAACAGCGCATGATATAGAACCTGAAATGCATATTAAAATGCAGGCTGCATTTCAAAAGCATGTTGATAACGCAGTCACCAAAACAGTCAACTTACCTACATCAGCAAATATAGACGATGTTAAAAATGTATATATGTCCGCATGGAAGCTTGCATGTAAAGGTGTAACTATATATCGAAATGGATCTCGCTCGGAACAGGCTATCGAATTTACAAAACATGAAGAAAAAAATTCTCAATCAAGCAATCCAGCGACATGTGTGGTATGCGAGACATAACTAAGAAACCAAAATTCGTATATTAATTGAAGGAATAAAAATGAATAATAACCCCCCTATTTCTGCAATAATCTGGGATTACGACGGAACTATTGTAAATAGTTTATCCAAAAATCTAGAAGTTACTCGTATTATTTTTAAAGAGCTATTTAACCTTGATGAATCTAATCATAAGGCTTTAGAATCTGAGAAATTCTATTTTCAAGCATTACAACGATGCGACAACTGGCAACATCTATATGCAACTGAATTTCATTTAGCTGAAGAACAAATACAAAAAGCAGGCTCGATTTGGGGGAATGTGCAAAAACGTGTTGACAAAAGTACACCCGTTTATCAGACGTTAAAAGAAACACTTGAAAAGTTAAACAAAATTCCTAATGGTATCGTCTCTCAAAATGACTCCCGTAATATTCAAACTACATTAGAAAAAGAGAATATAGATAAATACTTTTCAAACATAATCGGTTATAATGATGTATCCAATACAGAACAAAAACCACACCCCAGAGGCTTACTATCTTGCATAGAACGTTTTCATAATGGAGAACCATCAACAATTTTTTTCATAGGTGATCATCATACTGATATTGAAATGGTCAATAACACAAAATCGGTGCTTTCAGAGGGTGACATAAAGGTAAATGTTATTTCAGTATTAGCCCAATTCACAAACGATGATAGTAACTATGAACGACGACCCACCCCAGACTTCATCCTAAGCAGTCCAAAAGAGTTAATTGCTCTTGTAGAAAACTATTTATAAAACTTCGACAGGACTTTACACATAAATATATTATACAAAATATGAGGTATAAAAAATGAATCCTGAGTGGATAGGTTTTTTTGCGGCAGCGCTATCAACGATAAGTTATTTACCTCAAGTTATCCACACAATTAGGTCTAGAGATACCACTGGAATTTCACTTGGTATGTATATACTTCTTGTAGCTGGAACCAGCTTATGGCTAGCTTATGGTATTGCACTCAACTCCCTACCGCTAATCATTGCAAATATAATTACAATTAGCCTTTCCACCACCATATTAACATTCAAATTAATTCATATGTCTCGTGAGTATACGGGGCCAAAGCGGAGAAACAGCTAAGTCACGTACAATAATCCAAGCCGACAGTGAGCTTACGAATGAATAGCTCAAATTCTCTAAATTTTTTGGTCTACTACTCCCAAATCCAAAGCGGAGTCATTTAGATGCAGGACCAACAATCATTAGATCAAAAGAACTGATGGGGACACGTCTTTCTTTGCCGCATATACAAAAGTGATGAATAGAGATGCGATTCCAATATTGGACCAGCACAAACCAAAACATTTCCCAACCTCGTTCATAGTGCAACCAACTCCAATTTTCAGATCGGATGCGATTAAAACTCTATGATTTTTTAATTATTATCCTTATCCCAAATAAAACCAATGGGTTTCGATTTTCCTGGCTTCATTTCCAAAATACGATCAAGCGCTTGAAAAACGATTTCAAATTTTTCATCGTATTCATACCGTATACTTTCCATTGTCATTCGAAGATCGTCTGTTTCTGTAAGTAATTGGCGCATCCTTGTAAATGCTCTCATGATAGCGATATTCACCTCGATGGCTTTATCACTATTTAAAACGCTGGATAACATTGCGATCCCTCGGTAAATACATAAGGTAGGATTCTACGTCCTCCCCAACTTGAGGTCGCATTTTGCGACTTCAAGATCTGGAATTCTTCTTTACTAAGCCGAAACATAAAATCCGATGGAAATCGTTGGATATTACGCTTAACTTGCTCATTAAGGCGCTTGGTTTCAACTCCATATAGCGTTGCTAAATCGGTATCGAGCATTGCTTTTGTTCCACGAACAACAAATACGGATGGCAATATCGTCTCTAGACTAATTTCTTTTACCAAAGCGAACTCCTTTATAAATTCCTTTTACTGTAAATTGTTGAAATGGCTAGTCATTTAACTCAGCCCGCCTGTTGAGGCTCATTTTGGTGTGGCTTAATATACTCACCTCAATAAAAAGCCACGACTAGCGTGGCTTCTCGATAATAGTTTGATTAGCATCATTAACGACGCCCGGCATCCTAGAACGGAATATCATCATCAAATGAATTATCAAAATCGCCACTCGCTGGCGCAGCTGCCGCTTGACCGCCCTGCGGAGGATTATTTTGTTGTTGCTGAGGCTGATAATTTTGTTGAGGTGCTTGCTGTTGCTGTTGAGGACGTCCACCGCCCATTGGCGCATCGCCTTTTCCGCCTAACATTTGCATCACACCGTTAAACCCATCAACCACAACTTCGGTTGAATAGCGATCCTGACCTTGTTTATCTTGCCATTTACGCGTCTGTAATTTGCCTTCAATATAAACTTGTGAGCCTTTGTGCAGGTATTCACCGGCTATTTCAGCTAACTTGCCAAAAAAGACCACTCGGTGCCATTCGGTTTTTTCTTGCATTTGACCGGTATTTTTATCTTTCCAACTATCGCTGGTTGCAATGCTGATATTGGTAATAGCCGCTCCACCTGGGGTATAACGAACTTCTGGATCTTGCCCTAGATTTCCAACCAGGATGACTTTATTGACGCCGCGTGTGGCCATTTTTTAACTCCTAAGAATGTTACTTCAATTTTTCTATTACGAATCTTGTCTACTATATTTGTGTAAGCTCGTTGGATCAAGCTGATCTTTATCTACTTTGAGATAAACTGCACCAGCTTCTGGTAAGGCGATGGCTTCAGATACCCCTTCAATCGCCTTGATCTCATCAATTAATGACGGAAACGCTTCTTTAGCAACGTCAGGCATGGTTAATGTGTAAGCCGTTAAAGTCGGTGGATTTTTTAATCCCAGTAACAATACCGCCCAAAGCACTGCCATAACAGCGCCAATCAGATAAATACCGTCCATGCCTCTATATTGCATGATTAACCCCGCCACCGGCCCGCCCAAAAAAGCACCTGCAAACTGACTGGTGGAATAAACCCCTAGAGCGGTGCCTTTACCCGATAAAGGCGCCATCCGGGAAATCATTGAAGGCAGCAGCGCTTCCATCAAATTAAATCCGGTAAAATAAATCACTAATGCAACCACCACGATGACCAACGGAAATTGAAACATGCCAAAGCTAAATTGCACTAAGGCGATTAACATCACCCCGGCTAGCATCACCCTGGCATGCTGGCGCTTTTTTTCTGCCAGAATAATCATCGGCAACATCAATATCACCGCAGCTATCATGGTCACAAGATAAATCCAACTATGGTCCGCCAGGTCTACTCCAAGCCCCTTTAGCCGATTGGGAAATGCGACGAAAAATGAAGTCAATAAAAAGTGTAAAGTGAAAATACCAAAATTGAGCCGCATCAGCTGGCCATCTTTAAAGATCTTCGCAAACTGACCTCGACTGGCAATCGCATCGCGCTGAACAAATTGAGCGTCCGGGTTCGGCGTGAGGAAATAAATGACCAGCATTGCCACAACCGCCAACACAGCAATCACCAGAAAAATGCCTTTTAAACCGACCCAACTAGTTAAGCCCGGACCGATAATCATTGCCATTGCAAATGCAGCGCCAATGCTCATGCCAATACTTGCCATGATTTTGGTACGCTGTTCATCTCGGGATAGATCAGCCGCCAACGCCATAATCGCGCTCGCGATGGCTCCGCAACCTTGTAATAAACGTCCGGCAATCACCCCGTAAATATGCTCGCTCATCGCTGCAACCAAACTGCCGATCACAAATAATACCAGACCAAAAAGAATGATTGGTTTGCGCCCAAATCGATCCGACAGCCAACCAAAAGGGATTTGAAAGAAGGCCTGAGTCAAACCATAAGCGCCGATAGCCAACCCTATCAACGCCGGTGTATAACCGTTTAGTTGCTGTCCCACCAGACTAAAGACTGGCAGCAACATAAATAAACCGAGCATGCGCAACGCAAAAACAGCGCTTAATGTCAGCGCTGCTTTTTTCTCAGTTGAATTCATATTTGTTTTGTTATTCATTTTGCCCTTAAGGGTGCTATCGCGGTACTATATCCGATTCGGTTTTTGGCAAAGACCACAAGACCATCTACAAAAATCAAAAACCCTGGATTATCCCAAGGTCAGGCATTATACAAGAACTCACATGAATCACATAGAAGTACGGGGCGCGAAAACCCACAATCTAAAAAATATCGATGTAACCATTCCCAGAGACAAACTTACGGTCATCACCGGACTATCCGGCTCAGGCAAATCATCTCTGGCCTTCGACACCTTATATGCCGAAGGACAGAGACGTTATGTTGAATCGTTATCGGCCTACGCTCGTCAATTTTTATCTTTGATGGAAAAGCCGGACGTCGAACATATTGAAGGCTTGTCACCTGCGATATCCATCGAACAAAAATCAACCTCGCATAACCCTCGCTCCACAGTCGGCACCATTACCGAAATCTACGATTATTTAAGGTTGTTATTCGCCCGAGTTGGCGAGCCTCATTGCCCCGAGCACAACATTGCCTTGCAGGCGCAAACCATCAGCCAAATGGTGGACCATACCCTGGCGCTGCCAGCAGAAAGCAAAATGTTATTGCTCGCACCGGTGGTACGCAATCGCAAAGGTGAGCATGTTAATTTGTTTGACGAACTACTGGCAAAAGGCTTTATCCGCGCGCGGATCAACGGGAAAACCTATGAACTCAGCGAAGCGCCGACCTTGGAGCTGCATAAAAAACATACCATTGAAGTCGTAGTCGATCGTTTTAAAGTGCGAAAAGATATGAAACAACGACTCGCTGAATCCTTTGAAACGGCATTAGAACTATCCGATGGTCTGGCAATGATTGCCCCGATGGATGAAAAATCGGATCAGGAAGAAGTACTCTTTTCGGCGAAATTTGCCTGTCCTGATTGCGGCCATAGTCTGTCGGAATTGGAGCCTCGATTGTTTTCGTTTAATAATCCTGCGGGCGCATGTGGGACTTGTGATGGTTTAGGGGTGGATCAATTTTTTGACCCTCAAAGAATTGTACTGAATCACGATGTGTCGCTCGCGGGCGGTGCCATTCGCGGTTGGGATCGCCGCAGCGTGTATTATTTTCATATGCTTAAATCCCTGGCTAATCACTACAAATTCGATATCGAAAAACCCTATAACAAACTCACTAAAAAAATCCAGAAAGTCATTTTATACGGCAGCGGAAAAACTAAAATCGAATTTACCTACAGCAACGATCGCGGTGATGTGATGAAACGTGTACATCGTTTCGAAGGGATTATTCCTAATATGCAGCGTCGTTATCATGAAACCGAATCGGTTGCGGTCCGCGAAGAATTGCAAAAATATATGACCAAACAATCCTGCCCTTCGTGTAGTGGTACCCGGTTAAAAGAAGAAGCGCGTTTTGTTTTGATCAAAAAAAGAAACTTGCCTTCATTAACTCACTTACCGATTGAAGAAGCTTACCAGTTCTTTAGTAAGCTCAAGTTGCCCGGTAAACGTGGCAAGATCGCCGAGAAAATTCTTAAAGAAATTTGCGACCGATTAGAATTTTTGGTCAATGTCGGCCTCGAATATTTATCATTAGAAAGAAGCGCCGATACTCTTTCGGGCGGTGAAGCACAAAGAATTAGACTAGCCAGTCAAATTGGCGCAGGACTAGTCGGAGTCATGTATGTTTTAGATGAACCATCTATTGGTCTGCATCAACGGGATAATGAGCGATTATTAAAAACCCTTCGCCATTTAAGAGACTTAGGCAATACCGTTATTGTTGTTGAGCACGATGAGGAGGCGATTCGAACCGCGGATTATATCTTAGATATCGGGCCAGGCGCAGGTATTCACGGTGGCGAAGTAGTCGCTAAAGGAAAGATAAAAGATATTCTTAAAAATAAAAATTCACTCACTGGAAAATATCTGGCGGGTATAGAATCAATTGAAATTCCAAAAACCCGAATTCCGGCAAAAGACGGACAGTTCTTTGAGTTAAAGGGCGCGACGGGAAACAACTTGCAGTCTGTTAATTTAAAACTACCAGTAGGGGTTTTTACTTGTGTGACTGGTGTATCAGGTTCGGGCAAGTCTAGTCTGGTCAATAACACCCTTTACCCCATTGCCGCGACCGAACTCAATCGAGCAACGACTATGACGCCTTCGGCTTTTGAAAGTTATTCTGGTATGGATAATTTCGATAAAGTGGTGGATATTAATCAAGCACCGATCGGTCGAACGCCTCGCTCCAATCCTGCAACTTATACCGGAATTTTCACTCCTATTCGTGAACTATTATCGGGTACTCAAGAATCCAGAACCCGCGGTTATAAACCAGGACGATTTAGTTTTAACGTCAAAGGTGGTCGCTGTGAAGCTTGTCAGGGCGACGGTATGATCAAAGTTGAAATGCATTTTCTTCCCGACATGTATGTCTCTTGTGATGTGTGTAAGAGTAAACGCTACAACCGTGAGACATTGGAGATCCTTTACAAAGGAAAAAATATTAATGAAATTCTGGGAATGACGGTTGAAGATGCGCGAATCTTCTTTGACGCGATCCCGTCAATTTCAAGAAAACTACAGACCTTAATCGATGTTGGCCTTTCATATATTTGTTTAGGTCAAGCCGCGACGACGCTTTCCGGTGGAGAAGCTCAGCGGGTTAAACTCTCCAAAGAATTAAGTAAAAGAGATACTGGGAAAACGCTTTACATATTAGATGAACCGACAACCGGATTACATTTTCATGATGTGAAGCAGCTACTTGCGGTATTGCATCGATTAAGGGACCATGGCAATACCGTACTGGTTATTGAGCATAATTTAGACGTGATTAAAACTGCAGACTGGATCATCGATATGGGCCCCGAAGGCGGCAGCAAGGGTGGCCATATTATTGCCGAAGGCACCCCAGAAGAGGTTGTCAAAGTGAAGAAGTCCTATACCGGACATTTTTTAAAAGACGTGTTGAAAATCAAAAAGAAATAATCGCCCTTGATTTATCTGTTGCCTGACATTTTAACTGCTGGCCGTTATTTTTTTTCGACAATCAGATAGACAATGGTTGTGTGAGCGATATTGACCACCTCATGCCATGGGGTGCCCTTACTGAAACGACTGTTCCCTTTAGTCAGGTCAAGCTCTCTAACACCGCTCTCGTCGGTAATCCGCACACGTCCGCCGGCGAGTGTGTAGCCAAAATGCGGCACATGAAAATGGCGCTCATGTCCTGCGCCCGGAGGAAAAGTGCAACGCAAAATTCTTTGCTCGGTATCTTCGTGCAAAATTTCACAGACTTTGTTGCCTTTCCAGCCTGCTTGCAGCGGATCAGGAAGCGCTCCAGTTTCAGCATTAGTTGCTGATGATGCCAACAATAGTACCAATCCAAACAAACTAAAATCATGTCTAAATTTATAGGAATGATAGAGTTTCACTTTTTGCCCCTTAACACTAAGCTCAGCGGTATCTCCGCTGCGAACTACACCAAATTTAGCTTCCATACCGTTACTAACAAAAACCAGTGACAGCCACACTAACAGCTGAGTTTTTGGTTAAATTCTTTTTCTACCATATTTTTTCCCATGGGTCGTGGCTACTAATAACCCAAACTTGAGATTCTGTATCTTCACAAGAAAAGCTTCGTCCACCAAATTCCAGGTCGTCGATTTCATCTATGATATTGACTCCCGACTGCTTCACTTTTAAATAAATTTCATCGGGATTTTCTACAGTTAATGAAGTACATTGAGTGATGCCTTTGACTGACGAAGGCAGTTTGAATTTAGCCTCAAAATTTCCTTGGCGCCCGATGGATGCGATCATCACCATACTGTCACCCAATACCAACCTTGAGTGTTCAATTCGATCGGCTTCACCCGGCACACTCAAAAACACTTCAAATCCCAATGTATCACATAGCCATGCAATACTCTTTTTTGCATCTTGATATCTTATTATTGGAACTGTGGTTGATTTCATAGTTTGATTACTTTTGTCTTTTGTGATGTTGATGAGTTTAGGTATGTAGCTGTCCTTCAAACCATAATTGTTAGTTACTAATCCATAAAAAGGGATACCATTTCATTATCTTCAATCGTAGAATCGAGGCCCATACCCCCTACGATTCCCAAAGCATTCATTGTTATCGTTTCTCTTGAGCAATGTCTTTTACTGTTGCAGCAAAGTCTTGCAGTTCTTCCAAACTATATTTGGTGTGTATTCTCTCGGTTGAAGCTGGCTGATACTCTATGCTTAATCCAGTTCGACGAGCAACTTTTGGACGGACGGGTCTTTGGCAAAAACCACCGCCGCAATTGGGACAGACATTGGTAAGAACTTCTTCTACACAAGTTTTGCAAAAGGTACACTCGTAAGTACAAATCATTGCGTCTAATGAATCCGATGGCAAATCCTTATCGCAACATTCACAATTGGGTCTAATTTCTAACATTACTTACTCCTAGATTTTCATATCGCTAATCTTTGCAAAAAACTGGCTGTTTGAACTTGCACCACCTGCACTGTTTGTTAGACGTTTGATGCCATTTTTCCTAGGAGCCACTGTAAACCAGATAGATGTTGCTGATCATGGCTACATAAGTAATGAATAAGACTTTTTACAGTTAGCCAGCCATAGCCTTCAAAGTACCCTGATCGAGAAAGTTGCTTTTCTGTCAGGCTTTCTATTAATTTCAGCGTTTGGATTCTTGCAGATTGTATTTCGATAAATACGGATTCCGGATTCGACTGAGCGTAATTATTTTCTTTAACCAGACTATAGGCATCAAGAGAACCTAATGTTGGTTCTGCCTCGTCCAACATACGACGAAATCGGATGTGGTAACCGTCAATTTCTACGTCTCGAATATGGCATATCTGTTCTATTGCATTAAGAGATTCGCTTGGAATACCTTCCCACGAGTTAGGATTCCAATTCCACGCATTTTCAGGAATCGCGCGGAAGTATTGTTCCAGCTGTTCAGGAAATATTCTAAGCGCTGCAATTGTTGTTGAATTCATATTAATTTTCAATTTTACTTACTAACAAGTCATTATATACCCGTTCCACCTTAAGATGCAGGCTTCAGTGCTCAGCTAGGAAAGTTGAACAAGGCATCACTCGCAGGGAATGACGAGTCCTTTCCAAGAGTGA
>CAZOBX010000112.1:0-17793 GCA_964578045.1 uncultured Kangiella sp.
GCGTTATCACTCTTGGAAAGGACTCGTCATTCCCCGCGAGTGATGCCTTGTTCAACTTTCCTAGCTGCGCACTGAAGCCTGCATCTAGAGGTGGAACGGGTATATACCCGAATTACATCATTGATTACAATTTAATATGAATTTGATGCTTGTGTTTGTACATGTTTATCTATAAGTTTGCGGTTGGGAATAAACCAGTCTTTTAAAAGCCTGTTAACCAAAGTTGGTTAGCTGCTTATTGCTATGTATACCCATTTCACTTCTAGATACAGGGTTCAGCAAGACAATAGGCCATCATATTTGATGCCTGATAACGTAGAATTAGTCATTCCATGCAAGTCGCGCGTTGTTCAAATCTTCTAGCGAAGCTCTGAATCTTGCATCTTGAAGTGGAATGAGTTTATGTATTGAATGAAGCTAAAATAACTAAGATTATCCTACAAACACAACTTTTGGACTATAATCAATCGAATTTTATTGAGTAAGACGGAATATTCTTCGATGTAACACGTTGAAGAACGACAAAAAATAAGCTAATGACAGATGATATTGTTAAGGACGGATAAAGGATGGCCAGTAGTTTCATTGGAAAGCACGTAATTTTGGAATGTGCAGGTAGCCAAGCACACCTTAATATTAACGAAATGAAAGATTTAATGTCACAAGCCGCCTTAAAGGCTGGTGCCACAATCATTACCAGTAAATTTCATCATTTTGGTGAAGGCCACGGAATAACCGGCGTTCTGGTGCTGGCCGAGTCACATATTACGGTCCATACCTGGCCAGAGAGTAATTATGCGGCCTTTGATTTTTTCATGTGCGGACACTGTGACCCTGAAATAGCAGCACAAATAGTAATCGATCATGATAAAACTTCACATTGTGACCTGAAAACTCTCAACCGCCAGCGCCCAGGTGCTGTAAAGCCAGTTGTAGTAAGCTAGAGAAATTAATACAAGGATATAATTATGTTTCAAAACCTTTCAAAGTTGGTGCTGATATTTGGCATTGTGTTTTTAGCTGGATGCACCTCGCAAGAGGAAAAATGGCTCAATCAAATCCAATCTCGGGTGATTGATACTGAACGAGCCATAGGCAATTTGAAAACTCATTTGTCCCATGGAACTATACGTAATGCAAGAATACTGAAACAATACGCTAACTTCGTCAAAAGGGACAAACCAGAATTAGGTGAAATAATTGATACTTTGTCTGTTGAAGGCACCCTTGACAGTCTCATATTTACAAATCTTCAGTCGCGGCTGATTGAGGCGAAAGGATTAGTGAAGACTAATCCACCAAAGACCGAATCTGGTGCGCAAAATATGTGGAGCGAATTAGACTCAATCATTGCCGCGGCAAATATTAATAATTTTAACATGATGCTGACCGACCAAATTAATGTGATTGCGGATATGTCAGATGGTAAATTGGGGCGTGTTGAATCCATGAGCAAAGTAGCCAGTCTTGCCGCCAATAAAGCGACTGACTTTGGTGCAGGCAGCCAACTAATAGGCAACCCAAACTATGGCTCATGGCGTACCAATAATAGTGGTACTTCAGCTTGGACCTGGTTTGCAATGTATGCCGTGTTTAGTTCAATGAACAGAAACCCGATTTATTATGATCGATGGTCGAGGGGACGTGATTACAGTTATTATGGTAGCGTCGGACGCCATCACTATAGTTCACCTAAACAGAAGACAGCTCAAACAACTTTAAATAAAAAACACACTGATAAGTTTGCCAAGCAGGGTAAGCGGTTCCAAAGTCCCTATGCAAAAAAATCAGTGACAACAGCCAAGGTTTCTCAGCTACGACAAAATACCACAAGAGCAAGTTCGAGCCAGGCAAGAGCATCAAAATTTAGCCGAGGCTCAGCCAGTAGCCGCAGCGCATCAACCCGAACATCTCGCAGTTCTTCACGCGGTAAATAAAAAGGAAATCAACCAATGAACGAATTATTTCTATCTCATCAGCTCAGCGTTTTGCTGGTAAATTTTGGCTTGGCAATTATTGCAATCAGTGCCACTCGAACATTACTTAGTTTTGTTATCGGCGTGAATGCTACCTCGGAGCTATCAAAGAAAGATAACTTTTCTTTTGGCATATCGGTGGCTGGTGGTGCTCTGGCAATTGCTATTATTTTATTAGCAACTTTGTCCGGTGATTCTGCAGCTACCCTCACTCAAGAAATTGTAAACGTCGCAGGATATCTCGCTGGTGGCATCGTGTGTCTTATTGTCGGCATGATTATCAATGACTTACTCATTTTTAATCAGTTTTCATTAAAAAAGGCTATTAAGGACCACAATATATCTGCTGGAATTGTACAAGGTGCGACAATGGTTGCGTTGGGTATTTTAATTTCAAACGGAATGAACTGGGAGCCATCGGGCGACATATCTGAAGCCTATGTCATATTGCCTATTTTCGTCGTATCACTTTTTATTCTATTTATTGTTTCGAAAGCTCGCTCTTTAATCTATAAAAAACGACATAGTGGTGAGCAGTTACAAAAAGCGCTTGCCAAGGATAATCCAGCACTAGCCATACGTTATGCTGGTCATTTAATCGGAACCGCACTTGCCGTAGGTGCTAGTAGTGGATGGGTGACATATCTTTCAGCTGCAAAAGTGACTTCAATACTGAACTGGTCTATGACTGCAGTTATTATAACGCTCGCAGTAACACCTCTGGCAATATTAGCGAGAAAATTTGTGCTCCCAGGTATTAACGTTAGCGAAGAAGTCGATGACCAAAAAAATATTGGAGTCGCAATGATTGAAGCTGTGATATTCATTGCCATTGGATTTGTCTTTAAGGGACTTGTCGGATAAATGGAACAAAGCCAGGCTATTATCAGAACGTCATCTAAACGCGAGCTAGTGCATCACGATATTGTTTTGATTGGTAGTATGCTGGTGCTTGCAGCTTGCGGGCTGATTTATGAATATTTACTCGCTCATTATGCTGGACGAATTATTGGTGCGGTTGAGACGACCATTTACGCTATGATTGGCGTAATGATCGTTTCTATGGGGTTAGGCGCGTTTGCAGCAAAGTGGATAAAAAATCCATTTGAAGGCATGGCCTGGTTAGAATTAGCCATTGGACTGCTGGGCTCGATTGCCGTTTTGATCATGGCTGGAGTTGTCGCATTTTCTTATACTTTGCCCCATTGGTTGTCCGATATGTACGGACTTCATTCCTCGGTATATACCAAAGGCGGCGTCGTTGAATCGCTAAAATCATTCGCTTATTACACTCCTTTTATACTTGGCTTTGTTTTAGGGTTTATGGTTGGTATGGAGATCCCACTCATAGCAAGAGTACGAGAAAAGATTCATCAAAAACATTTAAAAAACAATACTGGCACAATTTATGGCGCAGACTATATTGGCGCGGGTATTGGCGCCGCAATTTGGGTATTAGTTTGTCTCAAAGTGCCTATTATGACCGCAGCTGTTGCCACGGCAGCGGCTAACTTACTCGTCGGGTTAGTGTTCCTCAAATATTACCAAGCCGAAATGAAGCGAAAACGATTGTTGTGGTTTGCCAACATATTGATGACAGGTATTATTATTATTCTCGCTTTTAGTGGTTCCACCTGGGTTGAAAAGATGAACTACACCTTGTTTGAAGATAACCCCATCTATACTAAAGTGACACCTTATCAACACTTAACTGTCACAGAGCGAATTATTGGTCACGGTCTGCCCAAGGTAACCAGCCTTTATATTAATGGACGATTACAGTTTTCGTCAAACGATGAGCATGTCTACCATAGTTATTTAACTTATCCCGCTTTACTGGCATCGGCAAGACAAGAGCATATTTTAGTCATAGGAGGCGGCGATGGTTTAGCGGTAAGAGACATTCTTCGTTGGTCTCCTAAATCTGTCACATTGATCGATTTGGATAAAGATATGGTCGAAATGTTTCAGGGAAAAGGCCAGGATTTACCGAAAAAATTGGCGCAAAGACTGGTAAAACTAAATAATAATGCACTAAATGATAAAAAAGTGAATATTATCTATGGTGATGCGTTTGTAGAGATAGGTAAGCTTGTATCCGAGAAGAAATCTTTCGATACCATTATCGTTGATCTTCCAGACCCGAGTCACCCTAACTTAAATAAGCTTTATAGTGATATGTTTTATTCAAGATTAAAAGAAGTGTTAAATGGAGACGGCGTAATCGCAGTGCAATCAACATCACCTTATCATGCGAAACAAGCATTTATATCCATCGGTAAAACGCTTCGCTCGGTGGGATTAAATACTGAACAATATCATACCAATGTGTCTACATTTGGCGATTGGGGATGGTCTATTGCAACTAAATATGGTCGCTCTGCCAGCGAAAGGATTAAAACCAATAAGATTTTGACTGTTACAGACCCTCTTATATCCAAGGAATCGATGTTAGCTGCTTTCGTTTTTATGCCTAACTTTTTTATGGATGCTGATGGGGTTGATATTAATAAAATCGGCACAAATACAGTATATCAATATCACCAAGACGCTTGGAACCAGCGAGATGGTGTATTTTTCTCAAATCCTGAATTATCAGGTAACAGTGCACAGCAAGGTGCAAACTAACCATTAATGGAGGCTATAAATGTCATTCGATTTAAATGAGCTGTGTATAAAGCTCAACCAACATGAAACAGCAGAAGGAAACCGGTTTACTGCTGAAGTTAATGACGAAATTATCGAACTTACCTGTTCTAATGCTGAAGATTTTCCGATTCGCCTCTCCGTCACTGACCAACAAATTATAGCGATATCACATCTTTTTTCAGAGGATGATATAGTGCCAGAAGAGATAAACGGACTCAATGAAACTTTGCTAAGACTCTCTTCGGTTATTCCGTTGAGTTCTTTTGGTAAAGACGGAAAGTTCTACTTTTTATTTGGTTCAATGCCGCTAGGTACTCTTTTCGAAAACTTAGCCCACGAACTAGAAATTCAAGCAGAGAATACGATTGAAGCACTTGAAACATTTCAAGAATTGATGATTGCGTAAAGGAGAAAATGATGGGAATTATGTCAGATTTATTTAAAGCTTTTAAAGGTGGCGCTAGCGAAGTTGGTGAAGCGATTGTTGATAGCCAGGCAATCCGAATTTACGAGCAAGAGATAAGAGAGGCTGAAAAAGCTATCCAGCAGGCAAAACAAAACCTGACTAAACTAAAAGCATCTGAGATGGCGCTTTCACGTAAAGTTAGAACTTTTGACGATGACATCGCCGACTATGAGCAAAAGGCGATGGCTGCACTTGACGCCGGTGACGAAGCACTGGCGACTGAAATTGCAGAAAGAATTGGCGAGCTTGAAGGAGAGCGTTCTCCATTGGTTGACGAAAGAGACTCCTTGGAAAAAGACGTGAATGGGATCAACAAACTCATTAAGAGCAGAGAGAAAACCATCGCTAAGAATAAGCGCGAGCTCGACAAGGTTAAAACGATTGAGCAGGTCCAAAAAACGACGGCCAGCATCTCTAGTAATATGGCTGCAACAAATAGCACCACGAATAGTGTAAAACGTTCTTTAGAGCGTATAAAAGCCAAACAACAAAAACACGCAGATGAAATGGTTGCCGGAGAATGGCTGGAGAAAGAAAATTCATCTGACGATTTAGATAGCAAAATTAAAGCTGCTGGGCTGAGTGGTGAGTCTAGTGGAACTAATGATGTGCTAGCTCGACTTAAAGCAAAAAGATCAGCGCGCTAGGTTTAATGAATTATTCTCGAGCATAAATGGTGGCTATATTAGTCGCCATTTTTTTAGCATAAGGATTATTGATGTTTAAAAAAATTGTAAAAGCCTTCACGTCCAAAGATAAAACTGAAGATAGAACTATTTCGAACGTTTCTGACTTAAGAGTCGGAGATATTGTGACGTTTAAACAGCGAAGCGAGTTGCCCTTTATATTGCAAGGTGTCGATGCTGAAGTCACGGGGTTAGGTTGTTATGAGTATAGTGATGAAAATGAGAAGGAATTGACTCTTAAAACAACCCGGGGAGATGTCTTTCATTTAGCGCTTGTCGATGATGATGGAGAACGTTATTTGTCACTTTCCAAAAAACTTGCAAGTTCACAAGTCAGTTCGCTTTTTGAAGAAGATAATTTTAGCCTGATATTTGATGAAGAAAATTTTGCCACCGATCTAGTATTACAAAATTCACATGAAGATGATCTTGCTGGTTGGTTAGATGATAATTACAGCCAGACGATGAAAAATAAACAAGGTTTTTATCACCAAGGATCGGAAAAACCTTCTGGAACGGGTCAGGAATTTCTAAGCCACTACTGTGAAGCTGAGAACGATGCCTATGGTTTACAAATCGAAATTTGGCAAGACGGAGCAACCGATATTTTTGCTACTTGTGATTGTAGCGAAGATGTCATCCAAGATTTTTGGCCTTCGAGTAACTAACATGCGGCGTTTCAGTATTATTAGTGCGCTTCGAAACAGGCGCACCAGGAAGCGTTATACCAAGCATATTTATAATAGCTTTGCCCGTCGATTTACACAACTACTAGGTATGATGCTCCTATTAGTATTCGTGCATACATTTGCAATGATGTACTTCGAAAATATGTCATTCAGTGATGGTTTGTGGCTATCAGTAACAACACTCAATACCGTCGGCTATGGAGATTATTCAAGCTCCACGTTAGGCGGTCGTTTAAGCACCATCATCTTTTTGTACATCTTTGGTATTTCCCTACTCAGTATGTTGATTGCTGAATACCTGGAATACAGAATTAATAGACGAGACCTAAAGCTGAGAGGTCATTGGAGATGGAATATGAACAATCACATATTAATAATAAATACACCCGATAGTGATTCGGACGGATATTTAACAAAATTAATTGGAGAAATAAGAAGAACGCCAGACTTGAAAGATCTTCCGATTCAAATAATTACGCGAAAATACAATAATGGACTGCCAAGTCGAATCACAGCACAAAATGTTGTTCATTGTAATGGTGAGTCGGAGGATACCGATGTCTTAATACGGGCCAATGTTGATACTGCTAAATACATATTTTTACTCGCTCGCTCATCAGGAGATACTATCTCAGACTCGCTGACTTTTGATGTACTAAGTCGTATTCAGGAGATAGGAACCAATGCCACAATTGCAGCTGAAGTGGTAATGGAGAAAAACAGAGAACGATGTAAGCGGGTGGGGGCCGACATTGTTGTGCGGCCTGTTCGAGCGTATCCTGAGTTGATTGTTCGTGGCATTACCTCACCCGGCACCGAATCTGTTCTAGAAAACCTTTTTAGCTTTGATGGCGTGCATATGGAGCGAATCAACTGTACTTTTGAAAAGTTTCAATGGAAGAAAATGGTTACTTCATTAATGGAGACTAATGCGGGGTTGGCTGTGGCCTATATTTCTAACGGGAAAATTAATGTTAATCCTCATCCAGAAACTTTGTGTTCAGGAGATGGGGTGATAACGATGGTGTATGAGGCACAAGAAAAAATAGAAATTGAGAGAAAGGTACAAGCTTGTCTTTCCGCATAACAGTCTTTGCGCATAAAGGGTCTCCGTCAATAAACTGGTAAGTTGAACAAACTAACTTTATGGGATCTTTTTTAATAATGTTCTACCAATTTTTTATCTTGTTTTCTTTTCTCCGTGCTTCCGTTGTGAGTAATCTTTTAGGTCTTTTCTTCGAACTTAATAGCCTTACAAATAAACGACTTATAGAGAAATCTATTGTCTCGACTGATATTTATTGGCTGCGCTAATAGTGTAATGCAAGCCATATTGTTTCCATATTTGGATCGGCCCTTTCTATTGTTTGTTATTCTCGACACTATAACTTTCTACTCTATCCCTCCCCTTTTTCTTTGCCAAATAAAGAGCTTTATCAGCAGATGAAAGAAAATTTTCAAACAGTTTACCTTTTTCACTACTAGCAACGCCAATACTAACAGTGACACGACCAACTTGTTTAAACCCTCTAATATTGACAGCGACACAAATTCGATTGGCGAACTCTATAGATTCTGCTAAATTAATATTCTTCGCCAAGATAACAAACTCCTCTCCTCCCCATCGACCAAAAACATCGACGTCACGCAATTGACTGCTAATTCTATTGGTTACGTCCTTCAAAACTTCATCACCAATACTATGTCCCCAAGCATCATTTATTTTTTTGAAATAGTCGATATCGACCATTAAAACCGAGTAACCTTTATCATAACGCTGAATTTCAGCGTCAAACTGGTTGGCAAAATCTGCAATAGAACGGCGATTAAGAATTTGAGTTAGTGGGTCAGTTTTAGCTAGCTTTTCAAACCATTCACTGGTTTTGTGTAATGCTAATTCTGCAGATTCTCTCCGCTCAATTTCCGCAGCTAGCTCTCGCTTCCGTTCTTCATCAAGAATGGTACGACCTGACAATATTAATAAAAACCCTCCCAGTAAAGAAGTAACAAAAAGCCCGCCCGTCAATACACCCCATGCCGTCCACGAGTAATTTTCAGTTATGTATTGCTGCGTTGCTTCAATACCTAATTGCCAGTTTCTCTGGCCATAATGAAATGTTTTTGTCCACAATATCTTTCCCTCAGTCTTTACTACGTTTTCTTTATTGATATAATGAGCTTGGCCATTTTTATCTACAGAATAATAAGCTAAATATTTTGAATCTTGCTTGTTATTTACATCTTTTAAATAAATGCTAACATTAGAAATTGACAGACTATCGAAGGTTTCATCTAATAGTTCGCTCACTCGTAATACGCTGACAACAAAGCCCTCTAACATACGCTCCCCGTCACTATTATTTGTCGGTATTTCACCCCCCCCCCTGATAGACCGGGAGAAAATAGAGTACACCATATTGGCCATGTGAATCCTGCACCAATTGTATGGATTCAGCCACCGTAAGCTGCCCTGTTTTGCCAGCCATATCGCTCGCAACACGTCGAGAATAATCAGATCTAATATCGTAACCTAACGCTAATTCATTTCCAATAAAAGGTTCGATATAAGTAACCACCAGGTATTTTTCGCGCTTTGATGCGTTCACTAGAAGGCCCTGCAAATTACGTTCTGTAATTTTAAAATTGGGTGAGTATTCTGAACGGACAGACTCAACAAACTCATCTCGATAATTATGCTCTACGAGTTGATTCCATGAGAGAGCTTGGATACTAGAATTTCTTAGTAAAGCACCTAAAAGGAGAAGAGATAGCCCCCTATATATGAAAGCTTTATCAAATATGTTCCTACCTTGAATAATTTACTGAAAAGGCTTAGGAACAACACTTTATATCCTTTTAATAACTATTTTTTGATAAAGGATATATAGGTTTCTTGATAGACCTCAAAACAGTAAGATCAAGGTCTATGTTTTATTAGTTATTAATCTATAGATTAGTTAAAACTGATTTGAAATTTTTCCCAACTTCCAATGGCACTGCGATTTGCATTGGCATCACCGTTACTTTCGGCTACGACATATTTGTTGTAAGCACCAAGCAACGACAAAGTGTCACCACTTTGCAGACAACCGATGCTATCACTATGATTAATCAAGGAAAATTTTTCAGCGTTACCCACTGTTTTATTAACCGAACTTAAACCGCCGCCACTTCGTGCTATCCAGTAATAGTCATCACCCGTTCTAATAGTCACCAGGTCACCATGACGAATACAGCTGTCAATACTGTTGATCGCGTTAAGTTCGAATTTCTCCCACTCACCAATCCTACTACGATCGGCTTTCACATCACCGCCGCCATTATCAATTGAGACAAAGTAGTCGCCATGGGCGCCTTTGAAAGAAACATTCTCCCTGGGACTAGAGTTCCAACTGTTAACCTTATCCGGGGTAAACCAGAACCACATACCGCTCTTACCACCATCATAATTCCAGATATGAGTATCGGCGCCGTTATTACCCCCACCGCCATTAACATCTAATCCCATCTGAGGTGCGTGAGCCGGACGCAAAGAGTTATTAGTCCCCCAATTCCATTGTTGATTAGCGCCACTGTGACAACTCCACAGATTCACCGCAGTGCCATTAAAAGAACCCGAACCACTTACATCAAGGCATTGATTCGGATTGGATTTGCTGTGAATTCGGCCACTGCTATCCTGGTACCATAACTGATGCTGCAGATCGGGATCGATTGCATTTTTATGGCAGTCCCACTGGTGAATGTTGGCACCGTTTTGGGTACTGCCGTTTTGCAAGTCAAGACACTTACCTTTGCCATTTTTTAGTTGACGATACACAATACGATTATCCGCTGGTGGTAAATTAATGGTCGGCGCATCACCGACAATCCATTGCCCTTCTTGAGTCCTATCTGAGTAATTGACCCAGGTAGAGCCTCCGGCTTGAGCCTGACTCAATAGATAATTTTGATAACCATTTTTATGCATGGCAAAAGAGCCTGAAAATTCGTTATCGCAAATGGTGGCGCCTTCGCTCCAACTGTCTGTAGCAATGGATACTTGCCAGTCTCCAGCGTCATCCAAACAAGCAAAATTATAGTGATTACCACAAGAGACATCGTTCAACTTTCCATTGCTCTTGTGTACGGCACAATCTTCACCGTTGGCATAATCATTCGGCTCGTTGATATCCCAACTCCAGATAATCGCCCCATGGCGAGAATCGTTATCATCTAACATATCCAAACTGATAATATTGATACCGCAGTCAACCAAGGTTTTTGCATAAGCGGCATCGATGGGCGGAGGTGGGCTGCCAAACCAGTCACTCAAAACAGTTCTATCTTCAAAGACCCGAGTGATATTAGCCGCGATATAGCTCGGGTTAAATTTACTGGTCAAACAATCTGGCACAGAACTCAAACCGCTGTTATCCGTTGAGAAAAAAACACCGTGAACATAGGAGCCCCAGTTGCTGCCACTTGTAGCAGTACAGCTGTAACTTCCACCATACATAACAATCTGTTTGCCCGCGTTCAACACATCGGCTTTGGTCAAACTCGTAGGGATCGCGGCGTTACAGCTACTCGGCGCATAGATCTTGTCAGAAAAATACTTATCTAAAATAAGACTGGCATCGCCATAATGATCATCCATATGATCTTCAATATAAATAAATACTACTTGGTCTGAATGCTCAGGACGGCGTATCCAGGTATTGATCTCGGCGATGCGATCCTCAAGAATGCCATCATAACTGCTGCAACCTAAATGATCGTCACCTGCATGACATACTTTCAAATTTCCGCTAAACCAGTGAGCATCCAACTCCAACAAACGCACCCCCAGATCCAGTTGCTCGGTGACACTGTGGTTTTGGTTTGGATCTATATAGCTAAACATATTGCTATAGTGGTCAGAATTAAAAGAGTTGTGAGTCATCAAGATGCTGGCTTCACGCAGCGGTGTACCTAGATCAATTTGGCTTTGCAACATTAAGGCTCGATATTGCCAGCTGTTTAATACATAATTTTCAATTTCATCATTTGCAATTACGCCTGTGCTAATCAAGCCAATGTTTAAGGTCAATGCTAAGATGGTGGATTGGATAGTTATTCTCATACGTCATTCCTCATTTTTTATTTTTTATTTTTTATTTTTTTCCATGACTAAAACGAAAATCAGGAATGTTCGACTCAACAAAAAAAGTTCTGTGGCGTCTCAAGAATTAAGACCTATTTCAGTTGACTGATCGAATCTAAATCAAAAATGTATTAATGCCAAGTATTAAATTAGCTTTAACTCAAAAAGAGATGCGAGAAACATTAAGCAACAAAAGTCCCGAGACATTTCAGGATTAATATTACTCACTTGATAACCTTATGATCACCTCCTATCAAGTATCCATGGGTAATCGTTCATGGATAGTGCGCCGAGTTAGTAAACCACAAACTAAATTGGCTGGAGGTCAAAACTTGTAAAAAAGTTAGACTGTATCAGTAAAAAATAACAACTCTGAATTGTCAGACTATTTTCTGCAATCCCCACTCCTTAGAATTATAAAATATAGGAATCCAACAAAACCGCTACACCACCAAGTACTGGTGTAGCTTTGTACTAAGAAATCACTGCGAAATTGATGAGAAGCATAAGCCTATCTGATTAACATGAGTCGTTTTACCGATTTATGTCAGATAGATGACTGGCACAAGCTCATGGCACCACTGTAAATACTAGGCGCTGTTTTTTGAAATCAAAAACGATACAAAAAACTGGTGCATCCGCTTATTTCGAATTTGCAATAAAAGAATCAATTGGCGTACTTACTTATTTTCGCAAAGAAAATATGCCCAACATTATTCGTAAAACTATAAAATATGTAGGATCAGTTCAGGTCTTAAATTACTGCTCATTGATGGGACGAAATAGAACAGGATGTGTCTGAGCAAACGGCATTGTGGTGTATGGTATCAATAAAAAAGCCGCTCATATAAACTGAACGGCTTTTGTCTGACTAAACAAGTATCTTGTTATCAAACTGGTTACTGCTAAAAAGTAACCGTGACTTCTGCGGAGCAAACATCGCTGTTATATTCACAAATTGTATAGGTGTAACTACCGGAAACATTATTGACCCGATTTCGATAAAGTCCGTCATTTCTAGTGGTTTTTATTTTAACACCATTACGATAAACATCGACCCTGTTACCGGATGCTCCACTCCATGTGAGCGTCGCTCTGCCGGTAGTACCTCGCAGCTCGGTTGTAACGCTCAGATCAATATCTGCTGGTGGTGGAGGTGGTGGATCGCCGCCTTCGGTGTAATCCCCTACCAGACTTACCCCGGAATAGGTGGTGAAAGCATCAAGCATCACATGATAAGTACCTGTTTGAGGTGTTGGGAAACTGCAGGTTTCTTCGTTACCAGACAAATAGGGGCGACATTCATAACTGCTAGTGGTTGGTTCTGAATCAAAACTGACATAAATGTCCGCATCACCTGTTCCACCGGTAATAACAAATGATAGATCCGAAGCATCTGCAGGAACTTCCATTGTAAACCTGATATTGGTGCCCGAATCAGCAGCAAGATTAGTTTCTGCCACTCCCTTTTGTAATTCAGTGGCTGGTGGTGGTGGAGGCGGTGGATCGATAGGACCAACATCGCAACCAGCAGCCAACATATCAAACATGTCTTTAGCTTTGACGATACCATGCCCATAACTGTTATCGCGCCCTTCAGCGCCACGGTCCTCAGCCGATTTATTAATCGCTTGCCGTATTTCATCTCTAGTACAAGCCGGATAATGGCTCCATACTAATGCCGCAACACCAGCGACGTGTGGTGTGGCCATTGAGGTACCATTCCATGCGGCGTAGGTGTTTCCAGGCAAAGTTGATAATACGCCAACCCCGGGTGCGGCAATTTCTACCTGCTCATTAAACTGAGAGAAACTTGCTTTATCACCGTTAGAATCAACCGCCGCAACCGACATCACCGAATCATAAGATGCCGGGTAAGACAAAGTGGAGTTACCATCATTTCCAGCAGCGGCAATTGCCAATATTCCATTTGCTGCAGCGTCATCAAAAGCGGCCTCTTCAACAGCGCTTGGTGCACCACCGCCCAAACTCATACTGATGACTTTTGCGCCTGCAGCCGCGCACTGGTCAACCGCTGCTGCCAGATCTGACCCATAGGCCCATAGGCCGTTACTATCAAACACCTTAACCATATGAATATTGAGATTGCCGCCAGGATTAACACCGACCACACCAAGATCATTATTGCCCAATGCGGCGATAGTGCCGGACACGTGGGTTCCATGACCATGGCCGTCTTCAAACCAGTTGCCACTGTCGTTGCCATTGCCATCATTGTCATCACCAGTGATACCACTGGTAGGTAAATCTTCGTGGCCCAAGGAATAACCAGTATCGGTAATACAAACGGTCATATCGCCCGTTAAACTATCACTAACTTGATCAGCTTGTACCATCGTTATACCAAAAGGTATACTTTCGACCAGTAAATATCGTTTGGGATCAATTTCGATAAATTCGATATCTTTTCTAAGACGTAGCCGTTTTAAAGCCGCTTTGGAAAGATCGACAGAAATCATTTTATGCTTAGCCAGGTGGCGTCTTACCTTGCCACCTTCTTGCGACACCGCAAGACTCATTACGGATTGCTGGTTGTTTTTGTACTTGACGATGTAACGCTGGGTTGAATCGTCGTTAGCCGCTAACATGTGAGTCGACATTGCTCCTAGAAGAGCGATGGCGATTGGAGATAGTTTCAATTTCATTTTAATGTCCTTTTGATGTTATTGAATAAACAAAACATATCTGCACGGAGATACTACACCGGTGCGACTTCAATATATTTCCAAAAGGTATATAGGCGGGATTATTTATTTTTGCAAGTAATATGTTTTTAAGTGGACTTTTTTGCAAATCGATATTTCTATCGGGCTAGATAATATTATTTTGCAGTAAAGGTTTGTGGCGGCTACTAAATTTGCCTGAAGCACCTTTGGCACCTAACAAGTGGATGATAGGGTCTAACCGAATATAGCCACAATCGCCTTTTTTATAGCGCTGATTTAAATATACTAAATATAATCTGACCAGGATATTTTTATGCTGCATTGCAACCATAATCTTCGCTAATATCGTTTCAAAACGGTCTCAAATTGAGATACTCGAACGGATCCTTTCTTACTATTAGCTAATGGAATATTGTCGTATCAGCAATTATTTGTCAACATTAGGTTTTCTTATATCAGAGACTAATCTACGTCGATGATTTCTTAATTAAATTAAACTTATAAGTTTAGCAAAGCCAGTTTTTTTTGATTCGAATTCTGCTCTTTTTAAAATATATTTTTTTAGCTAGCTAATAAATATTATACTGGTCTCCTACTGTCTTTTTTCATTCTTAGCATTAGTATGTTATGAAAAACTAGTTGCTCAGTATAAGGTTTTTTCTGAGCTTCATAATCTGATTCCTTATTTTGTATTCATATTTGAGATAATATTTAGTCCTTAGTCTAATAGACTAAAACTCTTTGGAATATTTATTTTTCTTGAGCCACTCCATTATTAGATTATCAATTGTCGCTCGTTTATGATGGATTAATTGTTATCGACAAGCTGTTAATAAGTTTGTTGGTTTTATTTGAATTTGTAACCCTTCTAGTGACAAGTAGGTTAACGGAGTGCGGTTCAGCTGGGGCGCGTCCGCGGCAACCGCTTGATACTTATGATGACCTCCTTCTTCGGGCAACCCAAGAGCGAACCTTCTAAACTTAATTTGCAACAATTCAATTAACAGAAGGAGACCATCACATGAGATTTTACACCAATTCCCACAAACATAGTTGTGGGATCGATTTACACACCAAAATGATGGTCGTTTGTATTCTTGATTCTGATGCTAACATATTGATCCATAAAAACATACCGACTAATGGCAAGGCCTTTCTTAAGCTGATAGCTCCCTTTAAGGAAGACATAGTCATCGGCGTCGAATGCATATTTGCCTGGTATTGGCTGGCCGATCTATGTGCTCAACAAAGCTTGAAGTTTATCTTGGGCCATGCCTTATATGTGCGCTGTATTCATGGAGGAAAAGCCAAGAACGATAAGATTGATTCTGAGAAAATTGCGCGGATCATCCATGGTCGTAATTTCCCTTTAGCTTACGCATATCCTGCTAAACTCCGTCCAATACGAGATTTAATGAGAAGACGAAGCCATTTAGTTCGAATTAAAGGTGAAATACAAAGTCATATTTCGATCACAAACTATCAATACAATCTTAAGCCTTTTGAAAAAAAACATCGTTCACAAAAGCAATCGTCAAGGCCTCGGCGGTCATTTCCAAAATCCATCGGTTCGACTGAATGTTGAAACGGATATTGCTGTGATGGATGCATTCCATTTTCAAATTATCCAACTGGAAAACTATATTATCAAGCACACAAGAAATTACGATGGTCAAATGTTATATCGATTAAAAACAGTGCCTGGTATCGGTAATATTTTAGCCTTGACCATTATGTACGAGGTTTTATCGATTGAGCGTTTCCCAACGGTCCGGAAGTTTTGCTCCTATTCCCGATTGGTCAAATGTGCGAGGGAGTCAGTGGGTAAAAAATATGGAACCTCAGGTTCGAAAATTGGAAATGCTCATTTAAAATGGGCCTTCTCTGAGGCTGCCATATTATTTATTCGTGGAAACGAACAAGCCAAAAAATATGTCGCTCGATTAACTAAGAAATTTGGTAAAGGTAAGGCATTATCAATACTGGCTCATAAATTGGGCCGAGCGATTTACTTTATGATGAAAAGGAATGATGTGTTTGATATGAAATATTTTTTTAGGACTAATTAACCGTTTAGGATGATATGTTTGAGCTAGTAGGTATAACTGGTGGTGTCATGCAAAAAGATCAAAAGCAACGCTATCTGTTTAAGCTTCGAGCTTATTCTTTGCCTGATGAAAACTTGCTTACCCCTTCGTCTTGAATAGACAGAGCATATCATCCGCCTTATTTTATAGTTTGTTTTATGGCTGCCCCTTGCCTGAGTGATTGATAACTGGATGAATTTATCAAGCCCGATTTTTGAAGCGCCAGATCCAAGGGTAACCGATAAATTTCTAGTAGCGCTTTAGTTTAGCTAAAGCATCTGAATGGTAGCGAATATTTTACTTATTCAGACAGACTCTCAATAGGTGTTTGGTACAGTTTTTTTTAACCGTTAATGAAATTATCGCCAGTAGATACGAACAAATTATTTTTAGCCATTCTCGGTATTAAACCGAGCGTTATAGTGAACTATTGTTCTTTGACAGATCCGGTCATATAGGGGTTAGATGCCGAGACTATCGATTATTTAGACGAACTATTTGAGTTTGAGAGCATAAATATAGGCGTCCACTATACGACTACCTTTAATCTTTGCATGTGTGATTACTCGTTTGTATGCCTGCCCCTCAAATTCGTCAAGTATAGACCAGTAGTCTGACAATTCTTCTGATGTGAATAAGAGGCCACTGACTTCACCACCGTCTTCAGATAGGACTATAGCAGGATAGCCCATCGCTGCGCCCCAACCCTCATTTTGTAAGATTCCCGTTACAGCCGCGTCTTCCCACAACCCATTAAGCTTACCTAGTAAATGTTCGTTCGGTCTGCCCGGTGCCAATGTTCCATACACAAACAATCTCTGAATCATCGATATTCCTTGGGCATCTAACGTTTTAAGTTGACGAAAATGACTGTTGCGACGAAGGGGTCAACGGCTAGTTTTCGGCAACCTTTGCTGGTTAATTTTTCTTTTTAATCAAACGGTAATTTCGGTAATGCTTTTAAATTTGAAATATACCGCTGCTCATTATAAGCGCTTTCATTTTTCAAAGCGCCAAAAATCTCGACAGAAAGTGCGCTGGCGATATATCGAATGGCATTTTCTCTGCTTTCACCTAATTTAATAAGCCTTTCCAGAGTGATTTTCGTTTCTGGAGGATTATCTTCGGCTAATTGATTCTCTACTGCCTCAACGATCGCTTCACCGGCTAATTGTCCACTCTCATCATCAGCATTTACAATTTTTTCTTTCATTGCTACATGCTCCTTTAAAATTAACGAAACGGTTCAACTGCGACAGTCTTTTCGTCGCTGTTGCAACGGGTGGTTAATGTGCAAACGACACACGTCATGCTGACTCTTTTTTCAACACAGCGTTAATTGATTCACTCGTTAACACTGCTCTTATTGTCGCTAATGGTTCAGACGCGACGTTCTTCCCGTGGGCAAGATGCTGGGCAATTTGGATG
>CAZOBX010000113.1:0-2182 GCA_964578045.1 uncultured Kangiella sp.
GTCGCTAAAATACTGATGCTGGATGGCTGCTCTTATCCGGAGTTGAGGTTATTTAGTTTCTTGCTGGGAAGGTGGAGTACTATTACAGGGTAGCGGACTAACCTTAAATAATACACTTGGTGGAAAATCGATATCCAGTTCAAGATGATCTATCCTATAAAGACATCCTTTCTCTTTAAGAATGATGTTTACTTTTTCCTGCTTTTTTGCAGCCTTTATTATCGTATCTGCAATTAGCTCGTCGGCACTATAATTTACTACCTTTTGGGATAGTCCCTTAATTTTTTTAAACCAACTCATACCTATCTCCGTAAAATATAACAGCGCATTCTATTCAGTAAAAGCTAGAATATTCGCTTAAGTTCACATCTGCAAATTAATGCCCATCTAAATCGAGAAGTTATCCTAGTTTTGATAGAAGTGCAAGGAGAGTAACAAGTTACTTTATGGTCACAAATTTAGCAACAGAACTATATGATGAATATACCAGGCGGTCGCAACGTCGAACATCAGGCTTGGACGTTCATTTTCGCAAATAAATGCTTGTGATGTTGTTCAGCGTAGCCGAGCACTTCGGAAATGCAGTAATGCGAATATAAACCTATTATTGTGTACGGAAGGTGCAATACTAAACACCCATCTCTTTTTGAGATTATTCTGTTAAAAATCATTTAAAAAAAAGTTAGTCTATACTGACCTAAATAGTTAATGGAATAAGCTCGATGAATGCATGGTCAGCAGATTATTGGTTGGTTTTGCTAGTTACTAATTTTGCAGTGCTGGCCAGCGTTTTCAAAATCTCATGGCATGCCTTTAATTAGACATAGTATCCGCTTTGGTTACTTGGCAATTTTGGTGGCAGGAAACATAACAGGCATTTTATATGGCTTGATGATTCTTTATTGCGAGAGTTGGTTAGCAGTCCAAGCTTTAGTGGTCAAACGTACAGAATCCAATTTGACAATTTGACAATCAAAAACTATCTTTTGTAAGAGTATAAATGTTTAAGAAATTATAATTTAAGGATGAAGCTGTTAGTTCATCGTCCTGCTAGCCTAATAATCGGAAAATAAAAGGGTAATGATATGAACAGAATGTTTCAAAATCAGCAGTTTTTCGGTTTGACGCTTGTCCTTTGTTGCAGTTGTTTCTGTTCGAGCCTGGAGGCCGGCAATAGCCAGGGTGGTTTTCTCGATTTTAATCTTTATCCCTACCTATCGGATGTCAATAACGACAATACCCTAACAATCAATCTGGCCGCAAAGCTGAACAATCGTTTTTCTTACTTCAGCCTGACTAATTTCGGTAATCAGGGCAATCAGGGTGAATTAAGTGATTTAGACTCCTTTTATACTGAACAAAATATTCGCTGGAAAATAGCAGACAAGTCACCCTTAGATTTGACTGTGCAGATGAATTTCCGCACCGGTGAAGATAATGACAGGCATCGTCTCGGGGTTCGTTGGCGGTTAAGTGATACCGAAGCGCTATCAAGTTTCTTTAAGACCATTCATATGTCGTATTCTATCAATTTACATGGCATTCAATTCGATAGCGAAGATGCTGATGTTTGGCAACTTGAACATGTATTCAAGTTTACCTTTCCCTATTTGACCGACCGATTATATTTGGCAGGATTTATCGATCACACCTTCAATCAAGATTTGGCGGCTGACTTTCCTGATAATCCGATTGTCGGTGAGGTGCAATTGGGCTTTCGGTTAGTCGAAAACTTGTATGTTATCACTGAGTATCGCATCAATGAATATCGCCGGTCCGACGTGAATAATCTAGCCGCGGGTATTCAATACAAAATCACTTGGTAGTCGTCTGAGTCACGCTACTTTACATAAAAGGACCTTTAGCATGCGAATCAAATATCTTAAGCCGAGTTGCCTCGTTCTTTTTTTTCTCGTATTTAACGTTTCTGCGAAGCAAGTGACGGTTGGCATATCCGTTTGGAGTGGTTATCCCGACAGCGTAGCAGGGTTTAAAGCATCCTTAATGGGGGCGGGATTCACGGAAAATAAAAACATCACCTATCTTTACCGCAACGCGGGTGCAGATAAAGCAAAACAACATGCGATTGCTAAGGAATTTGCCGAGAAAAATGTTGACCTCATCTATAGTTTAACCACGCCGGGCACTATTATCATCAAACAACATGTGCCGGTTACAACAC
>CAZOBX010000113.1:2192-17763 GCA_964578045.1 uncultured Kangiella sp.
CCGATTATCTTTTCAATTGTGACCTATCCCGCCGATGCAGGCTTGATAGAATCGTTTGAGTACTCGGGTAATAATTTGGTGGGTACCAGTAATTTTGTGCCATTTCAACATTATGTAAAATTGTTGCAATCGATTCTGCCCAAGGCAAAAACAGTGGCGATATTTCATCGCGATGGGGAACCTAATTCAAAAATTCAAACCGTAAATCTGATTCGCTTGTTTAAGCGCGCAGGCATCAAAGCCATTGATGCGCCCGCGGTCTCTATAGAAGATGTTGAGCATCTGGCCCAACAACTCAGCAGTCAGGTAGATGCTTTCGTGACAACCACAGATACGCTCATGCAGGGCGGCGGTGAACAACGTTTGATAGTGGTATCAAAGCGCACCAAAAAACCGATTTTGAGTTCCAATAAACAAGGGGTTCTTGACGGCTCGACCTTTGGCCCAGTCGCTGATTTCAATACCTTGGGTAAGATGTCCGGTAACATGGCAGCAAGAATTCTGCATGGAGAGGCACACCCAGCGAGCCTACAGTCTAAACTGCAAGATCCGCCGTTAGTATTAGTGAATCGAAGCAGTTTAGCGTTATTGGGGCTGACTTTGCCGGATTCATTGCAAAATATTTTTTATGTTGAATAGATTAAAGTTTAAAATTGGTGCGAAGCTTATTATCGTAGCGGTACTTTGCATTGTTCCCGCCTTAATTGTGGTTGGTTTTCTATTGGCAAACCAGCAACGTGAGTTGTTATTGAGTGCTGTGAATGCTTCGTTGGACAATACCTTGAATTTTGCCAAGGATGCGATCCACCAGGATTTGTATCATATGCAAAATGAAGCAAAAAGTATCGCGACCGATCCCAAGTTACGACGCGCGCTTGATACGGGTAGTAGTCTGGGTATCAATAGCCGCTTGAATCATATCGCAAAAATTAGGCCAGAGTTGCACTATATCCTGCTGATCGATGAGACAAAATCTGTATTTGCAGCGACCACTTCTAACTTTTCAAAAGATGTGATGGAGACAGAAGCATTGCTTGGAAATTCAATAACGCAACACCCCCATTTCGTTGGTTTATCAACTGATCAAGCGAGTATCAGTACACCCGAAAAAGATCCATTCTTACCACAAATCGGCCTTTCCAACAGCTATACACAGTGGATTATCGCTCCCGTTCGCATTCGAGGTGCGGTTCATGGCTGGGTGATTCTATCGTACAAATTCGAAGAAACGCTTTCAAACCTTCTGCAAAGATTAATTGAACGCCTTCAAATTCTTGGTTATCCGGCCATATCAAGTTCGATTGTGAATACTCAAGAGCAAGTTTTAGCGACATCGCTAGTCAATTCTAGCAATGGATTAACCAGAAAGATTCTCTTGATGCTTGGAGACTCTAACTTTCAACTCATAGTTCAGTTTGACCATGACAAGGTACTAGCACCGCTAGATAAGCAACAAACGACGATTTTGGTTGCTTTTGCTTTACTGTTAGGCGTGTTAGGCCTGTCGCTCTTCTTAGCGGTTAATCATATTCTGCTCAAACCGGTACGTCATTTAGATGAAGCGGCTTTACGCCTGGCGAAAGGTGAGCTGGACTACCGTGTCAAACTACCCGGATTTGATGAGTTGGCCGTGTTAGCACAGACCTTCAACAAAATGGCGGAACAAATCGCTGGCTCACATGAGCATCTTGAAGCACAAGTGACCTATCGGACAAGAGAAGTAAAAGAGGCTGCTAAGCACTTGGCCGCACAAAACAAAGCATTGGAAAAAAGTAACGCCGATCTGGAGCAATTCGCTTACATTGCTTCCCATGACCTCAAATCACCACTGAATGCAATCATCAATATTGCCGGTTGGATTGTAGAAGATTGCGCGGATATTCTGCCGAAAAAATCCAAGGCTCACCTACAACTATTAACCAGTCGCGGCAATCGCATGGCTACATTACTCGATGATTTATTAAGCTATTCTCGGGTTGGACGAATATCTTATGACGCAGAATCAATTCGGCTGAAGCCATTAGTCAATAACCTTTTTGATCTATTGGGCAATCCAGAGAATTTTTCTATTGTTGTAAAAAACGCTGAATTAACGGTTCCGCGTATCCCCTTGGAACTGGTGATCCGTAATTTAGTTTCCAATGCGATAAAACATCATGACAAGGAGCGTGGCAATATTGAGGTTTTCTGTGAATCCAAGGCCGCTGAATATCATATTAGAGTGCAGGATGATGGACCGGGTATTCCACCCAAGTTGCAGCATAAAGCCTTAGAAATGTTTCAAACACTGAGGCCACGGGATAAGGTGGAAGGAAGTGGTATGGGGATGGCATTGGTGAAGAAAACGGTTGAACACTATGGCGGTACACTGGTTATTGATTCAGACGGGAAAAATGGTACAGGAATCGATATTACGTGGCCGATGCAGCATTCTGATAAGCATTAGTACTGAGATACAAGCGAAATTCGAGGGTGAAATTATGACTGACAAAAAGAATATGGTGACATTGTTTTTAATAGAAGACGATGATGTTGAGGCGATAATGATAGAACGCGAATTTTCCAAACAGCGCATTGCCAATCCCATCATACGTGCCTGTGATGGAATGGAGGCATTGGAGATGTTACGTAATGATGAAGTGAGTTCTCCGTATGTCATTTTACTCGATTTAAGTATGCCACGCATGAATGGTTTAGAGTTTCTTGAGGAGATTCGTTCCGATCCGGACTTAAGTGACAGCGTGATTTTTGTGTTAACCACATCAAAAGACGAAGAAGATATCACGGCAAGTTATCAAAAACACATCGCTGGTTATTTTGTCAAAGAATCATCCGGTCAAGCGTTTATTGACGTTATTCATTTGTTAAATGGCTATTGGAAAATAGCGTATCTTCCCGACGTATCACCATGAAAATAGACAACATTCGCCCAGCACAACGGCTGGGGGTCCGATTGATGCTTGTTCATTTATGCCTGGAGACGAACGCTTATTAATGACATGATTTCCCATGCTTTTGTAATCTCCAATAATTATACGGCCAAGGGGTTAAAAAGCCTGCAAATAGTGAAACAGGTATAACCCACCATGTAAGTATCGCTCCGCCAGTCAAGGCATAATCTGTAATATTCATCGCTGCTTCCATGGCCAGCATTGATATAAAACTCATTCCAAAGGCCGTCTTAAGTGCATCACGAAAACCGAAATTAGACCGATATAAAATAATCGTTTCAAGCATAATACTGGTAACAAGCCCATTTAGCATGGCTAGCATCATAATAGTGAGAGTTGAAAGGTTATGCTCGTTGTATTGAAAATAGGCTATGGTGCCAAAATCCCCAATCGCACAACCAATCAAACACCATTTTGTATTATGTGCGCTCTTTATCCAATTCTTTTTGTTATTCCAAACAATACTCATTGTGGTACCTCAAAACGTTAATCATTGGATCACATTCTAAGGTGCCAGGCCCATAATCTTGTTACATCCTTTCTTAGCATTGTTATAGAATTTACAGTTTGTCTAAGGAATACCTCAATTTTTGATTTTTTAATGAGCGAAAATAACTAGGAGTTAAACCCGTAATCTTTTTAAACTGGCCGCTCAAATGAGCAACACTGCTGTAACCTAATTGGAAAGCAATTTCTCCAAGAGCCAATTCCCCATAGACTAAAAGCTCTTTCACCTTCTCCACACGCAGCCGAATGAAGTACTGCTCTATGGTAATTCCTTCAACAACAGAAAATAAATGGCTCAGATAGTTATATTCCAGCTGAATAGCACTGCTTATATGATCGGATAAAACCTTTTTGTCTGGTACTTCAATATGCTGAATGTAATCAAGGCATGATTTTTTTATGTCCTCAATCAGCTTACTTTTCTTATCGCTGAGAATGGAAAAACCCAAAGCTTCTAAATCATCGGACAGTAACGCTTCCACATTATCAGGTAACTTTGCACCATGATAATCAGCAAAGTCGATCTCACCTAGCTCAATAGAGGCATATGTTAAACCAATATTCTTTAGTACATTTCCGACTACTAAAAGACATCTATCGCAGACCATATTTTTAATATATATTTTCATTATGTCGTTCGCCGGGGTCCCTGTTGCTTTTTAGCAAGGTATAATGCCTTATCTGCGCGTCTTATAAGATGTTCGATTTCGCCCCATTGAAAAACGAACATCCGAAGCTAGCGGTCAGACTGTTTCTCGCATTGAGAATACACTATGGCTTTTTCCATTACAAAATACATTAGCAGGCTTTAAGCTTATCGCTAGCTGGGTAAGCAAAATTTATGATCGATCTGTTTTATGTCAATTTTAAACTTGTGACAGATCCAGTTGGTAGAAATATAGAAAAGTCATTCGGCCTATGCATGACTATTGGTTGATATTATTTTAATGGTGTTTCAACTGATTATTCCAGGTTTAATATTTATTGATTTAGTCTGAGGAGCCTCCCGTAAAAAAATTTTGGAAGTATCACTTGACTTGTTATCGCTATAAGCTTGAAGAGCGCAATATCCTAGATCACCTTGCTTTGGGATGCTCTCTGAAAGTGATTGCCATAATAAGGCCAGAGGTTTCTCTAATATATTACCTACGCCTTTATAAGAGAAAGAGCAATTTCGTAGCGAGCAATCGTACCCGATAATTGTACTTGAGCGTCCACAAGAGCAGCTGGGCAGCAGTACAATCCTAAGCTCGGGACAGGTTTCATTCCAAGTTTCAATGTATTTCTCAAGGGCTGCAATTTCCGATAATGAGGGCGGGGAGAACATTGACTGAGATCCAAGAGCGCCAGTTTTTTTGAACTGGCTGATATAGCACTCTTTCACTGAATGCGAGCGCATAAAGGACGGCAGTGAACTTAATTCATGTGTATTTCCGGAATGAACGGTTAACACTATTCCTACTCGGGGAACGCCTCCGAGCCAAGCGTTACGAATAGCCTGTATAGATTTATTATAGGCACCAACTCCTCGAGAAGCATCATGAGTAGTAGCTGACAGGCCATCAAAGCTAATCTCAATGAGATTAAGCCCAATATCTGCGAGCGTCTCAGCGCGTTCAAGTGTCAATGTTTGGCCATTGCTTATAATTTTAGTGAATATATTATGACTACGTAGCCCTTCGACTATTTGTTCAAGATCTCTCCGAAGTAACGGCTCGCCGCCAAGTAAGCTTACAAAAGGTATGTTTGCTTCATCTATTTGTTGAACTATTTGTTGTGCAATTTCGTTACTGGGTCCTCGTGATTTGAAATGAGGTAGGTAGCAAATATTGCATCTCAGATCGCATTTTGTGTTGAGTTCCCACAAGCAGTACCAAGGTGTAATTGCACGACTAAGTAACGATTGTACTCTTGGGGCTTCCACCAATTCTTTACGTAAATAGGGTTCGATCTTTTCAAATTTAATCGCCGGATTGCAGGTAATAAAGCCAGCTTTTTTAAACCAGTGAATAACCGAGAACACGTCCGAGAAGGCAAAAATCCGCCATGATTCACCTATGAGTTTTGCTAAAGTCCAGTTTGAGGCTACCGCTCGCCAACATAAACTTTCCAGACCATTTAGTGTGATTACGGGATTGGTTAATCTCATCTGCGTTGTATCAAAGAGTATTACAAGGTCTGGTGATTCTGTGATGGGCTTGATATGATTGTTGATTGATCCTAGTGTCATTTTTTCATTTGACATGATCGTGACTGAATCTTTATTTTTGTTCTGAATTTCTTGGCAATTCCTTTGGCGAGCAAACCCTTTAAGCTCAAGTTTTGACATCATTTTTTCAATACGAATTTTCGCCGAACCAGAGCTATTCCAAGTTTGCCAGATATTGGTCTCCCAACCGTTTAGCAACTGCTGAACGCCGCTTATAGCGTTGACAAGACGGAGGCAGTTATTCGGTTGATCACTGAAGACGATAATGTCAGAGCACTTGATCCATTTGTGCACGGTATATACCCTCTAAATTAGTACAGTTAATTATTTGTCCGTTCTAATCGAAATAAATTGTACCAAATCCATGTCAAATATTGTTAGTCATTTGCACATACAGAAGATCGATCAATCAGGAAAATCAATTTGATTCCGGACTCGATTTTATAATTCATTTTTGCCCCGCGGAGATATAGCGTGCGGCTTACTCAAGCTATTTATTTTGAGCACGAGTTTGATCAAATTGTACAATTTATATACAATAGCATATATTTGAGGAGGTAGGAAACTGGCCATTCAAACTGAATCTTCTCGCAGTGTACTTTTTTTGATGTTTGAAGTTGCTCCGCTGATTGAGGGAGGAACATGGACCGCTTGTTATCACTTGGTGCGAAATCTAGTTAAGCAAGGTGTACATATACGGATTGTTGTTCCCTGGAGTGAGCGTGACATCGATGAAAAGCCCTTTGGAGTACCTATCGAGTTGTTATGTTTGGGAATTGATGTAGAGCAATTTACAAGCAGTTACAGTAACTCGCATCAATCTTCGGCTGAAATACAGGAGAAAAATCATTTTTCAAAACTTGACCCAGCCATACTAGCCGGAGAATTTCGAAGGCGCGTTGTCCAACAAATAGTGCCGAAAGCAAACGAAGTGATTCATGCGCATGATTGGATCTGTTTTAATGCGGCTAAAAGTTTATCTAACAAATGGGGAAATGCCTGGTTAGCCCATTTTCACTCGACGGTTTCAGAACGGGAGCCTTATGGTGGCAATCAGGAAATTTATGAGATAGAGGCGCGCGGCGCTAAGATGTGTCAGGCTGTCATCACGCCGAGCAATATTACCGCAAATCATATAATTGATGACTATAAAATTGCCTACGAAAAAATATGCATTATTCCAAATAGCTTTGAAAGAGAACCAAGTACTGAAGGACAAGATAAATCTGGGTGTTTTGAATGTTATCAAGTCATTTTCCTGGGAAGGTTAACCAGTCAAAAAGGCCCTGATATTTTTTGCGATATTGCAGCGAGTGTTCAACAGGAACTTCCAAAGGCAAAATTTTGCATTTTCGGATCTGGGCCAGATTTGAAACAAGTGATTAGTTGCCAAGCTGAGATAAGCTATGCTGGTCAATTAAAGTGGCTTGATCGCGCTCAGGCATTTAGCGGTACTTCTGTATTATGTGTGCCCTCACGTGCTGAACCATTTGGTATGGTCATTCTAGAGGCTATGTCATATGGCGTTCCCGTTGTGTATCCGGCCGATTCTGGTGCTGCAGAAGTCATGAATTCCGGTGTTAAAGTTGAAGTGAAGGACGTTAAAGCGGTGGCAAAGCAAATAAAGTTATTATTAAGCGACCGCTCCTGTTGGGACAATGTTGTATCTTCTCAAAATCGCGACTTGGCCAGGTATTGCAAGCTTAATCACGCGCACGCTTTGTTCGACATTTGGACTAAGTTGTTTACATTGGATACCTAAATTATAGAGTGGAGGGCTAATGTTGATATCTTTACCATAGGAGATGACCCCGGCCACAGTTAAGACATGAAGACAATTATGCATCTTAGAGTTTAACTGTCTTGAAACGGCTCGACGAATTGAAGGTGTTATTTTAATTCTTCAACGAGTTTGAACCGCAATGTGCGGATATGATTTTTTGAAACTATTACCTCACGGTAAACATGAGTCATCGGTTCACTGTAATCTACAGGATACTTTTTATTTAATTTGGGCAATATATTGTAAATACAGGGAGGAAATATGCCTGCTATTCTTCATCTATCTGACCTTCATCTAACGCATATACCGGACATATGTCATTTCGCCAGTGCAGATGATCTCTTGAAAGCCATCAAAAATGCTTTCGACTCAGAACTATGCGTATATAACCATATTAATTCGGAACAGAAGCCGCCCCAACCGGAGTATATTGTGATTTCAGGTGATTTTACCTGGCAGGGAGAATCTGTGGAATTTAGACGTTCGCAAGAATTCATAAGAGATCTACTTATCGAATTCAAGCTTAGTCCTAAGAAGCTAATTGTAGTGCCGGGAAACCATGACATGAGATGGTACCAAGATGGCAAGCCTGCATCTAAAGTTAATCGCGAAAATGACTATCGGATGTTTTATGAACTAGTGAAAAAACAAGAACCAAATGACCATCTGAGTTCGTACATCGCAAATTCTGATATAACCATTCTTGGGTTAAATTCTGCCAGCATTGAGAGTGATGAATGCCATGGGTTTGGATATGTCGGTATCGAACAGCTTGATGATCTGTGGTCAGACGTTACAGCGGACGACAATTTTTGTTACGCTGCACCCCGTGTAGCTGTATTGCATCACCACTTAATACCAGTAAATAGACTCGTTCCGATAAATGAAGAAAACCAGTACAGCTTGACACTCGATGCAGAACAAATACATCGTTGGTTTTTCGATAACAACATTAAGGTTGTTTTGCATGGGCACCAACATCAACCATTTCTACGCGTCGTTATCGATCCAGCCAAAATGGCGGAACAGGTAACCGTTGTTGCTGGTGTCGGCAGCGTCGGCGCCGCTCGTGATAAACTTGGAGATTGCGGTCGCAAGTATTTTCAAGTAGTTGTCCCAAGCAATGACAATGTAGCGGTAGATATTTGTACGACAAAAACTGAAAATGCAGACCTTTTTGGAGAGTGGTCTAGTGTCCCTGTCAGTATTCCGCCCCGTGCCCGAATGGATGTAGTGTCAGATTACATACCAATAAGCGGACGTAGCGATTTTCATGAAGTGGCTAGAGACCTTATTAATAAAGCTGAAAGACGTATCATCTTGATTGGGACTGGTCTCAACTTACTTCAGATTCCTTGGGTTTTGGAACACGTTTTACAAATGGTAATTAAAAAAACGAATTTATCTCTAGAAATCCACCTGGCGGATCCCGATGCACCGAGTGTCGAGGCAAGATTAATCGAAGAGCAAGCTGGTAAGGATATTATCTACTGTGGAAAATCTGGACTCAAAAACATGATTCAGGATTTGGTAGCGCGGTGGAATAGACTAAACCAACCGACGAATATTAAATTGTTTGCAATAAAACATTATCCAACTTATGCGCTCTTTGTTATTGATGACACATACTTTTTCTATCCATATGGATTTTCTCGACTTGGAAATTATAGTCCTGTGTTTCGGTTCGAAAAAGGTGATTCAAATCATGTAAATGCGATTGAGTTCTTCGATGATCATGTAGATCGCGTTCGTGATCATTCTACTCCCTTACAGGAAATCGCAGAATTTAAGCCCTTCACCGATCGAAAAGGGCTCCATCCCTTTGCCGTCTATTTCGTTCCAGGTGAATCGGATCCTATCAATAAGTTTGCCAGAAGCGTATGGGCGCAGTATGCAAATTTTGTTGGCAACGCAACTGACTATGGGTTTCATCTGACAGTTGCGGATGCTCTCTACTTCAGGAATAGAGGTGAACTGAATCACGCTAGAGCTCAGGCTCGATTTCTTGCGGCAGATATTTCCCCGTTCGATCTTACTAATTTGAAAGTTCAAGTTGGCCCTAAGGAAAGGGCTATTACTATAGGTGTCGAAGACCCAACCGGACAGCTAGAAATTCTTCATTGTGAAATGGTTCAAAAAATATACCGGCGTGCTACTGCGTCGGTTTATACATTTGATGTGGCCAATATAGAAATCAATACTGAGCGCTCCAATACTATGTTGCAGCGCTACAAAGCGCCTTACGTGTTAAGTAAATATAAACCTCACTTTACGCTCCTGACAGATGTGCCAAAAGAGGATGCTGAGCGTATCGCCGAGGAGCTCAACCAGGAACTGGAGTCTCTACCGACAGATCGTAAAGTCCACCTGGACCATTTATCCCTAATGACTCAGGATCCCAATAATAAGTGGATAGTTATTGATACGGAATCTGAACCACTAATTAAATTTGGGGCTTGAGTATATAATTGGTTACCTGGTGTACTGAGTTCAGACAGAAAAAAGCAAATTACAGCATTGTTAAGAAAGGTCCAGAAGCTTTCATTTCGAATGAGTAATCTAAAGTGTCCTGTTTTTATTGGATACGAGGAGTTTACCGAGCTGCAGGAGATCAATTTTGAAATTTATTGAGCCCCAATACTATGCCCCAACAGGGATGGCTCTTGGGTTTCCGTTACCAAATGATGAACTCGCTGGCAGTTTGAATGCAGCTGCAAAAGCTATTGCGGACCACACTCATGTTTGTTGCAATTCTAATTACGATTTTCGCTTAGTTCCGGCCAAAGCTTTTCACATAACTATTGTAAATCGAGATCACTACGGTAGACCAGAGAGGATATCTGGAGAGGTGTCTGGAGAGATGGAATATTTATCTGAAAAAGAATTGACGCTACTTCAGGACGCCGTTTCAGAGTTGGCCATTCAACGCATTTCCATTACCATTGAGCGCCTTATATTAAAGGATGGGAAGCTGATTGCTTTACCTAATTCTTGGAAGCAAATTAGTACAATACGAGATGCTATTCGAGAGAAGCTTCCAACCCTAAAGATTATGTCTCCTTCAACAGCGCACATCAAATTAGGTCAATTTAATAAAATTCCCTCACTATCAATATTGGATGAACTAGAGGATATTGCAGCAAGTTACGATGTTACTGGAAATCTTGTTTTCTATGATGCCTATACGCCAGTTGGTCGAATTGTCTTTTGATTAGCAATAAGATAGCAGCAATAGATATTGGTTTTGATAGGATAGTGTTGACTAATGGGCGACCCGAAATAACATCATGGAAAATATAGCACCACATTAAGCGGTGAATACTAGTTTGCTAAAATTGTGAGTGGAACCAACGCTGCTGACTGTTTTGAGTTCCTTGTTGAATGCCTCGCTAGTGCGAAATGCGCATATGGTACTCGTACTGGTCTTCGCCCGTAATTTTGAATCCTAGCCTTTCATATAACTTAAGTGCTGGATTTTCTTTTAATACAGTTAGCTCTACCATTTTAGGATTAGAGTTTTTTAAAATTTGTGTTCTTCATCAGAAAGAAATTGCCCTGATTTTTCAAGATGCTCAACCATCGTCAATTTACGCAAATTTAGTAGATAAGCTCTATCTTTTTCTGTCGCCTGAATAAATTTAAGACTCACTAGAGACCTCATTGAGCGCTAACTTTACGCAGTATGCATGTCCATCCAGCGATGGTTGATAGCCTTGTTATGGCTAACTATCTTCACCACTAAAATATCCTACCTCGCTTGACTCATGGGCAATAAACACCTTGCTTTGACCACTTGAATCAGATGCATAGGACGCGTACTTTCCAGAATCAGGGTAATAGCACATCTCTGGGTTTTCTTGGGTGCTGAAAGCCAAGTACTTAAGCTCCTCTTTGGAAGTATTTACTATCTGATGAGCAGTACCTTCTCCGGGTGGAGTGAAAATAACGTCACCTGACTTTATTGAGTGCTCTTCACCATCGTAGCGAATGGTTCCTTGGCCAGAAATTATTACGAATAATTCTTCCTGCCCATAGTGTAAGTGATATGGCCAAGCTTTTTTTCCTGGTCTAAGAATTACGCTACTACAACCGAGTCCTTTCATATTAAAAAGCGATGTAAATCGCCCCACACTTGCTTCGAAAGGACTCCCATTTCCAACAGACTCCATTTCAATAGAGTCAATATTACTAATCGACAAACTCATTCAGATTTCTCCTTTTGTATCCAATTCTAAATTGGTCATAACGACTGATTCACCGAAAAAAAAGTTGCGTAGCGGAAGCGAAGAAGCATTATTTTTCCGCCTGCAAGCATTTATTATACTTAATTTATAAACCTATTTAATAATATAACTTTCGTTTTCTATTACAAATAGCTCATGAGGAACCATTAGGTCTGCACCACTCTCATTTATTGCTAATCGTAAATTTTCCTCATTCTGAATTGATTTTTTTAGAAATGTTTTTGTCCAGTTTCTTCTTATAAATAATCCGGCAAGTAACCGTATAAGTTCATTGCCAGAATCGGAAGTTAACCAACCCTTTTTATCTGCCCACTTGTAAGTTTCCTTACCAAGGTTTAAAAATAAACAATCCTGTTCATATGCGTGTCTAGCGAGGTTTAAAATCCCTGGTTTCATTACAATACGAACTGCCATTCTTATCTCCTACAATTAAGCATGTAAAAATATTAAGTTTGAAAACGATGTCCTGATTGTTGTATAACGCCTCAAGCAGAATTGCGAGTACTTTTCTTATTTGTCGTTTTCCTGTGAATGATGAAATTACGAAGAGCAGAAGCAATGGAAATTTTATCTTGCTTAAGCAAGGTAGTTAACCCTGGCTCCGGGCAAAGATACATTCCTACAACTTCTCCATCCGTGAACTGCAATTTACTAATCGAACCTGGCTTTAACTCTGCTGAAAAGACTTCACACCATTCGTTGTTATGATACCAATCACCTGAAGAATCACTAGCAGAGTATTCATTGATTTTTTTCAACTTCTCTTTAACCAGATCTTGGGCGTCAAACCCAATTTCCTCTTCCATCTCTAACCATGCAGTCTGGATCGCCGTTTTACCTTTTTTGACATGACCACCAACTGATATGTCAAGGTGACCTGGCGAATCTGAGTTAGTCCAGTTCCTAACTTGTAAGAGAAATATTACGGTACCTTGTGCAATGAAGTAAAGTGCTATGTGTGACGCTAAGTGCTTTAGGCCAACTAAATGGCATAGCCAGCGTGGAGCCTCAATACCCGTTACCTGTCCGGTGTTATTTAAAATATCGAACCATTCCTCCTTTTCATCTAGATTGAGTTCATCTTTTAATGGTTCGAATTCTTTTATTAATTGATCAATCTCATATTGAGTAATAGTAAATTCAGTAGACATATAATAATTGACATGCTTAGCAATTCGGCTTTTAATTTCGTAATATTTAATCAACTTTATTTTCTCCTTCAATTTACTTCCTGTTTTTTTATAAAGAACAAATAAAATTATGGTAGAATAAACAATAATAATTGACGCATCGATGATTGAAATCATAGAACTAGGAAATTTAAAGGCCGTATCATAAATATAGTAACTGCATATTATGGCTAAGATGCTTACTATTAATTGCGATAAAGTTTCTAAAAACCGATTGATAGCTGCCCCATAATTTACCCGAATAGCCCCATAAAATCTTTCAGGGAAACTATTTTTGTCAACCATAGAATCTTCCGCCATTGCGTCTTCTAAGCCTTTGAGAACTTTTCCATCTCGCTTGATAGCTTCGCTTCGTGACTTAATCATAACGTCAAATAAGATTACAATAATGGGTATTACCAGAGCGATCAGATACGACACAGTTGAATCGTTTTTAGTGAGACTCCAACCAAGAAGAAGAAATAAAGATAGTATTTTCCAGTAATAAAGTCGAAATCTCTGTTCTTTTGTTACTATACTTTGGCTTCGTATTGCATTATAAACAGCTATAATTGCATCCATAGTGTCCTCCGAAACAACTAGCGAAAATTATTCCATGATTGTGTGACATAACGCTTGCCCTCACCATTACACACAAATATTTGAATCGTTTAGCGAGTTCAGCTCTTCTGCTATTTCTAAATAATTCAAAATCTTAACATAGCCACGCCAAGTAGTCTCCGCTCCTGGTTCGCCATCGCCTTTTCTTCCCAAAAATCCTCCACGCATGGCTAACAATCTTATAATTTCTTTTATCGTGGGAATACTTTTCGGCTTTTGTTTCTTTTGGAGTAGATAAATAATCCGCCATTCTTTGTTCGCTAGTATTTTATTACAAAGCATATCTGGTTTTTCGCGTGCCAACATCGTTATATTATGTAACCGCCAAACGATCATCATATATACCGCAAAGGCTTTTTCTATTCTGTCATCACTTTCTAATCGTAGCCCTTCAACTTTACAACCACTCTTCAACACGCGAAAATAGATCTCTATTTCCCATCTTGCTCTGTACCAGCCTATGACGGTTTGGGCTTGCTCCAAGCTTTCAATTGGTAAACTGGTTAACAGCATCCACTCTACTGCTTTTTCATTTGTAGGCTGATTAATTTCCTTTGCCAGTACTGCATAAACAGTGACTGAGGGTAAATTACCGCCTTTTCTTCGCCCTTTTGCAAAAGTTATTGGTTTAAATCGAACTTCAAACGTTGCTGTTCTTGCAGTCCTATATTTAGTTCGCGGTAAATCAATTTGATAAACCATGACTGAGTTCCTCATTCATTTCATCCCAAAGATCCCGATTGCCTTCTTCATCGGTTTCTACCAGTCGATTACTTTTGGCCCTGATAATATACTCTGCTGCAATTTCTGTATCAGTATTCTCAAAGGCAAGAAATAATTCGTAAATATCTGACTCTCGATCTGCTATATTGATCACTAATGTGTCTGGGCTTTGTTTTTGTAATGCACAGCTCATGTGATAACTGTCTAACCAACGATAACTTTCCTTCTCTTCAATTGGTAAATGTGAGCGACGCCCTAGCTTTTCATCAGGTCGTTTCCACAAAGTATGAGATAGTAAGCCTAAATTGGTACGTTCTGGCGTAAATACGACACTGGGATGCAACAGAAATTCATTTTTGTTTTTGCAAACTAAGGTACCCATTTCCTTTTTTCTATCTTCTGTCGCTAAATTAATAAAAGTCGTGTCTTGTGCAACTAAAACAACATCTTGTTCTTTGACTCGCGCAATAGTCGCTTGGGCATGGCCTTGTAAAATATCTCTTGCAGTAACAGAGTCATTACTGAAGAATCGGTAGGTTGCCTGAGTTGAAGCCCATGCTTCACAACTATTGGGAATACTCTTTTGAGGGTCCTTTGACAAGCTCTCGATAACAAGCTTTAATAGATTGTGTAAGCGTTTATCCGACATTTTGCAAGCGGCGGTTTCTGTTTCTATCCAAGTTGACATTGTAATATCCGATTTGTTTTTCATCTATGATAAAACAAATAATGAATATCTCCTGTGATCGATTGCATCTAGCACTTGTGATCCATTGCCCATTGCATTTGTGATCTATTGACTATTTTCTGTGTGTAATGATCAGCGCCCGGCTCACCGGACTATTTTCAGTTGATATAGCGATGCGGAAGCAACTTAAAATGGTTCCGTGTGCAGCCGATTGTTAGATAAAAGCCTCGCAATAAAGCTTGAACCCGAATCGCATACATTCTTCAAGCGTATAAATTAACTCACCTAATTCTTCATAAAAAAAATGTTAACGGGTAAACCATTGAACGGATCTAGTTCCATTTGTGCTAAATATTGTTTTCCAAGGGGATTCTCCTAACTCTATAGCTGGCGGGTCTATGCTAGGCTTTTGACCTTGAATGGTTATCTGAGCAAAGACTTCTCCACCCAAGATAGTGATAAAGTGCGCATCAATTAAATGCTCTACACGTTTACCAGCCCAATATATTCTCACAGATTTACCAGCGCGAATTTCTTCAATAAGTGCTTGTTTTGTTCCCGATAACGCTTGCCCTGATTTGTCGTGGGAATAAATAAGCTTCCAACTAAGTTGCTTCGGTGTTTTGTCTTGTAAATTCATCAACCCGAGTGCAAACGCACACCCAAGAGCCATAGC
>CAZOBX010000114.1:0-17729 GCA_964578045.1 uncultured Kangiella sp.
TTCCAAATCGGTCTTATTTCTTGAATCTGAATATTCTCGTCAGTTGTTGTGAAGGCAACAGATGTTGGATATAATGATAGTGATGTCTCGAGTAATTTCAATAATCAGAAAATGAAATATGTTGTTTAAACAACAAAGGTAAAAGTCTATCAATCAGTTTTATTTGTGACATGAAATTTGTATTAATTTCTTCGTCAATTAAGTTAATATGGCTATCCAAACTATCAAAACTGTAATTATGTTGAATACCAGCATTATTGATCAATATGTTAATTTTACAGTAATTTGTACGAATAAATTCCACTAGTTTTTGCTGTTCTTGATCGTTCGCTAGATTGCATTGAAAATAATCAACCGAAGGGAGTTTTTTCTGTACGGCCTTTAACTTGTCTAGATTCCGACCACAGATCAATATTTTATTTGAACGTTTCGCTAAATTCCTGGTAAATTCCAATCCAATCCCAGACCCTCCTCCTGTAACTAGTATTGTATTTCCTGACAAGTTCATTATTCCCTCTTTGCTGTTAAAATCATTCGCCTTAATTAGACTGTATATCAAAATTCATTTTTGTTGGCATATTGTGTATCCATTTCAATCTGCAAAGCATTTTTCACGTATTTGTATAGTTGAAACGGAGTGAGCTAAATCCCCCAACAAATGTTTAGTATCTTCCCATCCAATACAAGCATCGGTAACACTTTGACCAAACTTTAATGATTTTGTATTAATCATATCTTGTTTTCCTTCCACTAAGAAACTTTCAACCATCAACCCAAAAATTGAACTGTTTCCCTTCTCTATTTGTTTGCAAATATTTTCACATACTGATAGTTGGAGCTTGTAATTTTTATTACTATTATCATGACTACAATCGATCATTATTTTTGAATTTAGATTAGACCTTTTCAGCTGCTTTGCAACTTGATTAACACTTTCAAAATCATAATTTGGTTTTTTTCCGCCACGCAAAATAATATGACAATCATGATTACCAGCGGTGCGTGCGATGGTTGAACGGCCTGTTTCTGTGACTGACAAGCAATGATGACTGTGTTTAGCAACTTTAATCGCATTAATAGCAATGTCAGTATTTCCGACTGTACCGTTCTTGAAACCAATTGGACACGCTAGACCAGAAGCTAGTACTCTATGAACCTGTGATTCCGTGGTACGAGCACCTATTGCCCCCCAACTCATTAAATCTGCAATGTATTGCGGCGTAATTAGATCTAAATATTCTCCTCCAGTTGGTAACCCCATATTATTAATCGCAATCAATAGTTTTCTGGCGATTTGTAAACCATCGTTAATCTTGTAACTATGTTCTAAAAAAGGGTCATTTATTAGTCCTTTCCAACCAATCGTGGTACGTGGTTTTTCAAAGTAAACTCGCATAACTATTTCAAGATTGTCTTTATATTTTTCACGTAAGACCACTAATTTTTTGGCGTACACAATTGCAGCTTCAGGGTCATGAATCGAACATGGTCCTATCATCACAAGCAATCGGTCGTCTAAGTTATTTAGTATTCTGTGTATATTTCTACGACCAGTGGTCACTGAACTCATTGCAACATTAGTTGAAGGATGTCTTTCAACAACCGTAGCTGGAGTCAATAAGTCATCAATTTTTTCCAAATTTAAGGCTGCCGAAAATTGTGTCATATTTTATTACACCGTACCCAAAAAATAAAAACATGCTATATAAAATATCAGAACATCAAACGTTCACATTATCTGTATTTAACAATTTCAGTGTACAACAATCTATCAGGCAAGAAAGCATAGTAGATACAAATATCTCAAATTAAATTCTAGTATCTCAAATTAAATTCTAGTATCTCAAATTAAACTCTAGTATCTCAAATTAAACTCTAGTATCTCAAATTAAATTCTAGTATCTCAAATTAAATTCTAATATCTCAAATTAAATTCTAATATCTCAAGGTCGTATAGTTAAATGCTATTCTTCTAGAAGAAAACAACGTATGATTATTTTGTCACAAATAATCCACGACCAACAAAATCGCACAAAATAAATATCTTGTCAAAAAGCTTTTCGAACAAACCTCTCGGAGCGTTTGAGAGAGAAGAAAAATATTGCTTAAGGGCTTTGGCTCGGTCTGTAGAAGGATTAAAGTTTGATGCTCTAATATCCACAGTAAGCTTTCACCGGGCTTGTCTAATAGTACAATTCTAAAAAAGCAAAAAATAAATTTAGAGAACAACTGTTAACGAGTACTGCTTTGTGCGAATGGAATTTTTAATGATGGTTAATAGACGTGTTTTTTGAATTTCGATTCTTCTTTGCAAATTGCAACACTACTCATATATGTAACTTGAATCAAATTAAATTGGTTTTACTAGGTTGGATATAAATATATCACCGGAGATCAAAAGTGGAAAGATTAGGATGGATTAGAAAGTTGAATTACTTAGGGCATTCAGTTGGAGGTGCTGATAAATTAATTGGCTTAGATCCAGATGAATTAGTGGATATGGCCAAATCTACGACGGGGCTTAGTGATTTTGGCGATGATAATTGGAAATCTGGTTTTTATGAAAACATAAGAAATTTGGATAGAACTGAAAATTTACATATCTTGGGACGACTACAAGTTCGAGCGAATTTGTTGAGGTGTTTAAGAAATCGTCTTTTTATTACTGATAAAATCAAACTACAACCTGCAATTCTTGATGAATCTATCGACAGCCCTCTAATTATAACCGGCTTACCTCGCTCTGGAACCACTCATCTCTTTGAGTTGTTATCTCTGGATCCCTCTTTTCGCTCACCATATTGCTTTGAAGCTGTCTGCCCTGTTGAGCCTCCACCTGGTACTCTTACTGGAGGTATTGACCGTAAAAAAATAGCCCAAGGTTGTTGTGATTTTAAAAATGATTTACTACCAGAGCTCAAAGCCATGCATATTCACCAACATGATTTACCTGAAGAATGCCAGTTTATCATGAATAACGTTCTTAGTACTCAGCCATTTTTATACAATTGCACTGGCGACTATCAAGCCTGGGTCGAAGGTCAAAATAGAGATTACAGTTATCATTGGCATAAGAAAATATTACAGCTTTTGCAATACGAACACCCTACTAAACGTTGGCTGCTAAAAAGCCCCTCTCATATACATTATATGGAACTAATATTAAAACACTACCCAAATGCACTCATAATTCAGACGCATCGTGACCCTGTTAAAACTATCCCTTCTTTCCTTAGTCTTATAAAAACTGAATCCTCCGCACTACTACTTGAGTCAGAAACTAGCAGAATGGGAAAAAATCATTCTCATCCTTTTATGACGATTTATGAAGGCGGTTTACGTAAGGTAATAAACCAAAGACAAGAAGATATGGTTCCAGAGAAACAAATTTTCGATATTCACATGGAGGGCCTTATATCAGATCCAGTAGCAGCTATTCGAACAGCTTATAACCATCTGGGCATAGAATTTAGTGAAGCATTTGAAAAAAATATTTTAAATTACCTAGCTAAAAACCCTCGGAACAAGTATGGAAAACATAGTTACCGACCTGAAGATTTTGGATTGACCAACAAGAAAATACGTGAGCTTTTTTGTTTCTATACCGATCACTACAATATTACTTTGAATAAATAACCGCCAATAATTTAGCGATTGTGTCCGTGCAACAAATTGAGCCTCATTGTGCGCTGAAGCTTTCCTGCTCTGTTTTCCCCATAGGCTAGATAGGTATTCAATGCTGTTGTTTTATGGAATACCATTTATATGCAATCGGCTTTAGACCATTTGCAGGATTCTATTGAAATCAAAGAAGAAGATGAGGCTAGACTATCGCGATTAGGATATGGTCATATCAATGTGCTGGGTCATTATTCGTTTACTTTAGCGAGTTGATTGTTCGGATATTGATTCACCTCAACTAACAATGACAACTAGAGTCTTTGTTTATTGACTATTTTAGTTCAATGGCACTAATAAATTCGAATAAGAGCAACTATTCTTAGATTATTTTTGATAGTCCTAATTGTTAGTGTGTAATACGTACAAATTATTATCAATAAAAAAACAACTTTTTTGTATATTAGACTAAGCTTTAGAGAACACCGTTCTATTGGTAAAAAAGTAGTTTAAGGTAAAATTGTGCTTAAAATAATCTCGGCTCATAACCTTTCTCCAGGTATGTTTGTCACCAAGATACATAAACAAACCGGTAAAGCAAAATTAAATCATCACGGCTGGATTCGAACCGAGAGTACGATCAAGCGGATGCTGACGTTAGGTATAGAAGAAGTTCAGATTGATGAAGAAAAGACATTTGACGCTAATAATAACAATACAAACGAAATAGTTGAATCGGAAAAAATCAAGCCCCAGGAAAAATCACTTAGTTATCAGTTCGATAAATCTAATCTACTCTATCAAGAGGCTAAAGAGTTTCAGAAAAAAATGCTCAAAGGTATCAAAGTAGGCAAACCGCTAGATACCAAGCAAGTTACTGTTTTAGCTGAAAGTTTTGTTGATTCCATTTTTATTAACTCAGATGCTCTTCTTTGTATGACTAGAATTAGGGAGAAAGGTGCCTATCTCTTTGAACATTCAGTGAATGTTTCGGTTATTATTAGTGTTTTCGCTAAATATCTTAAAATGGATCGAGCGGTTATTTGTGAGTTAGCGACAGGTGCCTTTTTACATGACGTAGGAAAGATCTTTGTCCCATCAAAAGTTCTCAATAAACCCGGTAAATTAACCACAGAAGAGTACGACATAATTAAAACACATGTCAAAAAGGGCGTAACAATTGTAAACAACTCAAACGATTTTTCGAGACGTTCGATTGAGCTGATTAATCAGCATCATGAACGACTTGATGGAACAGGCTACCCCCAGCAACTGTCGGGTGATGATATTAATCAATTCGGCCGGATGATTGCTATTGTTGACGTATACGACGCATTAACCGCAAAAAGGTGCTACAAAGATGAAATACTTTCCACCGCTGCATTCAATATATTAATTAAGGAAAGTCAAACGGGCTTGGACCAGGCATTAGTTCAACATTTTATCAAGTCTATTGGCATTCATCCTGTTGGAACACTAATATTATTAAAATCAAGCAAGCTTGCATTTGTGCTTAAATCTAACTCACAACAACCACTCAAGCCAATAGTGCGAGTTTTTTATAGCACTAAGTCAAAGGTTCATATCGAAATAAAAGATATTGAGTTAAGTGCCAGCGATTGTGTTGAGAGTATCGTTAAAGCGGTCGACCCTGGTGACTATAATATTGATATGTTAGAATCGTTTCGCCAAGTGGTTCTCAGTCAAGCCTAACCTACTACAACTATGGCTATATCTATTCTCGGTTTGATTTTTAGCTATCAATTTATCATCTCAATTTTGGATTTTATACTTGGTTGACTTTAAATTTTATGAATTGCTTTTTATTTCATGCGACTGTTAACTTCGATTCAAGTCAAAGGTAGCATCTAATATTCTTCCATTGTCTTCAAATGTGACGTTTGAGCATAACGATTGTATGATATTTAGCCCTCGTCCAAAATTGTCTTCACCGTCTTCTTTGATGATATTATTAACGTCAAAGCCACAACCACTATCAATAATTTTTATTCGTAAATGAGGCGGATCACTTTGAGGGCGATAGTTCAACATAAACTCAATTTTACCCGACTTTAGAGAGCCTAACCTATCGGTTCGTTCGCTATAATAGTCTATACTTCCACCTTTTTGATTTTTCAAATTTGAATCTAACTCTAATACACCGTGTTCCAGTGAGTTGGTATACATTTCCGACATGATTGTCGCGATAATATCTCGATGCTCTTGTAAACCAGTTGTTCCGCCGATAATCTTATTTATTTGAGGTATCGGGTCTCGCTGTTGAAAATCCTCAATATTTAATTCAATTTTCATTTGCCAGCTTATCGCTTTTTTAAGCTTGTTTAATTTTTTTTCAATATCATTTTTTGTTACTGGAAAATGACAAGGACCCGAAGAAATTTCGACTAATGTGATATCGTCATTTTGTTCACTTCTACCTGAAAATGATTGAACGCTATTAACGAGGTCAGCAATCATATCACTTGAAGGCGTCGCTAATTTTTCTTTTAACCTCTTCTCGCCATACATTTCAAAATCATCGTTGCTTGCTTCGATAATGCCGTCGCTGTAGAAGTATATTTTCTCAGCCTGTTGCAATTCTATGGTTTTAATAGAGTTGTTGAACTCACAATCATCTAATACGCCCAGCGGCATATTCGTTGATTCAATCTCAAGACGAATTTGTTGTTTTAGATCGATTACATAACCTTCTGGTAGCCCGCCCATCCAATATTCAATGCTGTCTCCTGAAGGACTAACTTCCAAAATTGCCGCAGCACACATCATATCTGCAGGTAACGTCTGGTTTAATGTTTTGTTTATCTGTCGTGCAATCTGACCAACAGTAAATCCTTTTTTTGCCATTGCAAAAAATATTTGTGACGCGGGAATTGTACAAATTGCTGAGTGTAACCCATGCCCACTAACGTCGCCAAGAAAGACATAAAAGCCACCCCGCGGACTCGGTTTTGCGAGTAAAAGATCGCCATTAAAGGTTGACATTGGCGAAATATGATAATTAATATTGTCAATATCGAGTCCGTTATTATCCATTAACGTAGAAAATATATTCTCGGCGATTGTGTGCTCGTATTCCATTCGGTTTTGATAGTAATTCAATTTATCATTGCTTTTATTAAGCTGCTGGTAAATTCTAGCGGTTCGTATGTGAGCTTGTAATTTAGCTGATAGGATTTGTGGCTCTAAATGTTCAGAAATAAAATCGTCACCGCAGTCTAAACACTTGCCTAGCGTTTCGACATCATGATTATCAGTTATAAATACAATTGGAACATATTGATTTCCAACGATTTCTTTAATTTCCTTTGCTGTCTCAAAACCGCTTAAATCCAGTAACTGAGTGCTCATTATTATCAAGTGAGGAAGCGAATTACAGTTTTTTATGTCTTCAATTGTCGCTTTACCGCTATCGTACTCCACAATTGTTGTATCATCATTATTCAACAGTGCCGTCAATAGTTTTCTAAACCGCAACTTTTTATCGCAAACAAATATTTTCATATCAATTCCATTGCTATTACTTTATCTTAAATTTCTTGTCAAACCGAGATATTAGTAATATTTTATTCACCTGTTGACTTCCATTTATAATTGAAATATCCGCTTGTTCGCTTCCCATCGCTCTTCTTAAGTTGAGTAACATTCCTAAGCCAGAGCTATCCATATAAGTGACTCCCCTCATGTCAACTATAACCTTTAAATCTTGATTTGATATTGACGTGTATGACTGTCGAAATGCATTGACAAGGTTAAAATCAAAATTTCCAGTTATCGATATGATAAATTCATTATTTGAATTAGGGCCCGACGTTTTTATTCCCATTTTATTTAGCCTCCCATAAATTAAAACAAATCGACTTCACCATGCTCAATGGTCGACTGACTTACTGATTCGTGTGATTGACTATCAGATTTTTTCAATAGATTAATTAGACTTTGATTGATACTTAATAAGTCATTGGCATTTAGCTCGATACTTTCTTCGAGCTGAATTGACTCTCTAACAGCTTGCAAGGTATAAAGTTTTGCCTGTACGTGCTCTGACAACTGTCGCGCGATATCTTCAAATTGCAAAGCAATGGTCGCGCTATTCACATCCTGGCCGATGGTTGTTGCTAGACCTGTAAGTTGTTCTAATGCGGCGGCTATCGCTAGATTTATTTTACCGGCGGCATCTAACATTTCATCGACATGACCTTTTGCTTCTATCGCCATATTCATATCGGTAGAGGCAATTGCTCCAACTATTTCGCGTACTTGATCAATTGTTGTTTTTGCATTGTTAACTTGTTGTATAACCAGATCATTTAGCTTGTTTGAATTAACTGATAAGCTCCTTACTTCATCGGCAACCACCGCAAAGCCCCGACCAGCTTCGCCTGCGCGTGCGGCTTCAATCGCGGCATTCAAAGCGAGTAAATTGGTTTGTTCAGATAAGCCCCTTATATCATTAATGACGCTGAACATTTTATCCATTTGTTGAGTCATATCTTCGATTTTGTGTACTGCTTCAATACTTTTATCGCTTATATCAACAAGTAAATCGACATAGTTTTGAATAACCGCATCGGTTTCAGCGACAAAATCGCCCATACTGTTGGTCTTTACGTCGGTTTCTGCTCCGTTAGTTGATGCTGAAACTTGACTTATGACATTGTGTATTAAGTCAGATTGTTGACCTGACTTATTTGAAAGCCCAATAAAACTTTGATTCAGTTGCGTAACGGCTTCTGATATCACGTTCTGTAGTCGTGGCATCATTCCCATTAAAGGTTCTAGCTCTATGTTGAGTATTTCGGTCAAATTATTGATAAGATCACGTTTAACCTCTAAATTCTCACTATTTTGTTGCTTAAGATTTTCCAGCTGTAACACAATAAGCAAATATTTTCTTGCTAATCTAATTCCCCAAATTATCCAAACAACACTCAATAAAATTAACAAAAAAGGTAAAGAATTAACCGTTACAATTGGCCAGCTTATAACTATAATAGCGACAGTTATTAAAATAGGTTTGTAAATCAATACACTAGTGCTTTTCATTGTGTTAGATGTCTAAGAGTTAGTCGATGCTAAAATGGATCAAAAAGCTTAGACTCAAAGTGTAGTACACCCTATTAATAATTCAAGTTCAACGTAGCCGCGCACCTCGGTAATATAAAGAATGCGAAAAAAGGTCTTTTATTGTGTACCGAAGGCGCTTCACAAAATACCTATCTCTTGTTGAGATATTCTACAAAAATCATTTAAAAATAGGTAGTCTATACTGAGGTCCGGCCGGGATTCATGCTAAATTTAGCCACTAAGTCGGTAATCTATTGATTTTAAAGCGTGTTTTTGGATGTTAGGCATCACAAACCATCTATTCTAAAAGTCTAGCGTATAATCCATTGGTGCGACCTTTCTCTTCAGGTTGAGCTCAAAACTTCCAAGCCGGCTAAAATGCTCGGTACGGTACGGCGAAAATCCACTCATGTCCTCTTCTTTTATATCATAGCCTTCAGACTTGAGTTGATTAAATACAAGAGTCATCGAATTGACGTTGTGCAATATTGCCATATTCGCTAGCAAATGGTTGTATTTAACGATCTTGCTCTGCTGATGTCTTAGATTTGCAGCGATGACCCCACCATTGGCAAAGAACAACCAATTACAAAATTCGTTGAACTCCTCGCTTTTACAGGTCGCTGCTTGTATCGTTTGTCTTAAACCGGGATCTGAAATATATTCGAGCAAAAACATCGTGCGAACCACTCTGCCTAATTCTCTAAATGCAAAATAGATTTTGTTCTTTCTATTCCTGGTACCAAAGCGTCGCAATAAAGCCGATGCCGTGATTTTGCCATTTTTAATCGAGATAGCAACTCTCATCATATCTGCATAATGAGTTTCAATAAGTCCCCATTTGATCGGATCTGAAAATAAAGAATTAATATGCTCAAGAATGAGACTCTTGTCAGGTTTGAAAAATTTAAGATCCTTGATGTTGCGTATCCTTGGCATCAGTTTTATGCCAAGCAAATAAGCCAATCCGAATACCGGAAAGCTTTGTGCGTGAGTATCACCATGAAGCGTATCAGGTTGATAATCTGATTGATCATTTAGCAGTCCGTCGAGAATGTAGAGCGCTTCATAGACACCGCAAGGAATAAACCGGCTTAATAAAGCAATGTAGGTATCTGAAACGTGGTAATAAGCGATCCCGCCATAACTCCCATACCGAATATGATATTCAGACAGTAGATTATTTTCATACAAATTCCACAATTTTCCATCAGCGGAAGCTGTTTTTCCTGTCCCCCAGTATTCGGGTAGCCGAAAGTGCTTGTATTCGTTTGTAACTTTTACAATCGCCTTATCGAGCCGTGCTTCAGTGACTCGCTTAAGGTTGAGCCAGGCGACTTGTTTTCTCGATATACCACGAACCGATCTGGCTGTATCGGTTGGGCCAATATTGGTGCCATAACAAAACTCGGTTAAAACGAAACGCTTCACTGGATCGTCAATTTTCGACTCGAATCCCGATAACGGACCGAAACTCTGACTTAAGTTTAGCCAACTTTCAACGTCAATGATAACGTCTAAAATATTTTTCTTCGCCATTCTTTTTTTGAGTATCGCGTCAATCTCTTCCAATTTTTTGTTCGGCTTTTTAGGTTTCGCTTTACTAACGACTATTTTGCCTTTTTCGAAGCGTACATATCCATCATCGGGAAAATTTCGGTCAGCTTTTTGGCACACGTCAATAAAGGATTGCTTGAGATGATTGGTGAATTCACTAGCCCCCATTACTAGCCCTACTTGTTTTGTATAATCTTCTAGTTGTTCGAAATACTCTGCCCATGTCACCATTTGCTCGCGATAATCATCAAACTTTTCACTAAAAGGAATAAAGACATCACCCGTATCCAACTCTTCTGCAACACGAACAAAAACGCACAATTCAAAGTAGGCTTTATTGATATGGGTCACTTTAGAAGATTTCTTTGACTTACCTGTCACTAATTTCCACCACTTATCACGCACCCAACGAATGTTGATGATGTTTTTAGTGTTACTTTCTGATAGTGGATCACTTTGAATGCAGATTGATTCGGTTCGCTTGGTTTTGTGCTCTTTTACAAACTGAATGGCTTTCATTAAGTCTTTGTCCTCGGTAGCCGATTCAATCGGCAGTATTTCAAGACTTCGAAATAATGAAGTTCGCTGGTTTTTATAAATCGGTAGCAAGAATGGCAAGAAATTATTGCCCGCGAATGCTAAGTGTTCTTCGCACATTTGAAGAATTTGAGCACTCTCTTTACCTAACACTGCGTCGATAGCTTCCATTCTTACATCTTCGTCCATATAGGCTATGACTGTTTCTGATAAAATTCCAATCCGATGATCCGTCCGTTTTGTCTGTTCAACCAGATATTGTTCAAGTTTTTTCTCTGCGCTGCGAATAAGTTTATTAACGATCTTAATGAATATGTCCGCTGCGTTGTCCATTGTTTGGGCGAATTGATGCCTAATCAACACAATCACCATGGCATATCGTTTCATGACTTTTAGTTCTTTGAGATCTGAATAATCCAGCGATTTGGCTTCATTAATATATTGCACGTGTTTAACCGGAGGCAGACCTAAATCAAACGGCAATGCCTGTTGTAACGTTTTCAACCATTGCAAGTAGCGTAGAAACGCCTTTACATTCTTGGGAGTTGGTCGTTTAGGTTCATTTTTTAGAGTACTGGAATTTGACTGGGGACAACCTTTGGATCTGGAACAAATTGAACAATATTTTAACCATCATCCAATCGATGTTGTTGTGATGGTTCATCACGAAACGAGCTCTGGCATGCTCAATTCTTCAGAGGAGATCGGCAAACTTTCTAAATCCCATGGCGCGACATTTGTGGTCGATGGTGTCAGTAGTGTGGGTGCGGAAGTGGTTGATCTGGAAAAATGCCATATTGCGTTTTGTTCAAGTTCAAGCTCAAAGGCGGTTGGCTCTTATCCTGGATTATCTTTTGTCATTGGCAAAACAAGTGAGTTTGAAAAATTAAGGGATCTTCCCGTTAAATCGATGTACCTGAATTTGTACAAATTTTATGATTATATCAAAACGACTTCGCAGACACCGAATACACCCGCGGTACATTTATTTTACGCCCTGGAGCAAGCACTATCGAATATCATTAATGAGGGTATTATTAATCGTTTTGCCACCATAAAAGAGAAAGCCAGTGTTTTAAGACAAGGTATGCTTGATCTGGGACTTAAATTTTTAATCGAAGAGAAAGACATGTGTTCGGTATTAACCACTGTGCATATTCCTTCGCATATCGACGTTGGTATTTTCCGTCAAAAATTGCGTGAAAAATCTATCATTATCTATGAAGGAAAAGGTTGCTTTAAGGATCGCGTTTTTCAGGTTGGGAATATTGGAGAATTATCGTTTGCTGATCTCCAGTATTTTTTGGATGCTGTGAAAGAAATACTCGTTAGTTTTGAGCCGATTGAGAAAATACCGTTGGTACCACTCGTCATCCAATACCGATATTAACGCCTAAACTTGGCACACTGAGTATGGCAGAAGACAGATTATGAATGACAAGCTGACTCGTTTATGGGCAACTAAAACAAAAGACGACGAGTGGTGGTCTTCTTTTGTTACCTCACCCTTGGCGATTGCGGTTAATTACCTGGTCGTCGATATTAAATGGTTAACGCCAAACAGGATCACTCTTATTTCTTTTGTTACTGCCATTGTCGCGTCAATATTTATCCTCACTGGGGGCACCGGAAATTTCATTGTTGCCGCAGCACTCATTCATTTGAGCCATGTTTTTGATTGCATGGACGGACAAATGGCACGTTATCGAAAAACAACATCCTTTTCAGGCTGTTTTTACGACAAGTTGACCGATCAGATCCAGGTGACTCTGTGGTTCGGTGCGGTTGGATATGCGGCTTATAATCAGTCTCAGAACGTCCTCCCAGTATTCTTAGCGTTTACCGGTGTAGCCTTTTACTCTCTGCGAGGCTATGTGAAATATATCACCATTCATACGGAAATGTCACGAGACAGCCAATATTTGGAAAAAATATCCAGAGAAGAAGCAGATGCTAAAAAGCCAGAGAATGCTGGTCTCGGGTTTGGGATTTTGGAAAACGTTAAATGGTTTTTGAGTGAACAACGAAAAATTATTCTGTTTAATGAAGGGGTTTTCATTTTTATGTCGTCATTTGCACTAGTGGTCAACCAATTGACACCGATGCTTTGGGTGTTTGCTATTAGTCAGCTTTATTACGGCCTCGCTCGTGGTTTGCAACGAGGGTTGCAGATAGAGCAAAATCAGAAAGTCAGTTTTGAAAAATAATGATGTCTTAGGAATGAAAAAATAAATATGAAAGAAAGTAACAATACGATTAAAGCCGTTATTCTAGCTGCCGGTATGGGCTCGCGGATAAGACCGCTTACCGATGATTGCCCCAAGAGCTTATTACAAATTAATGGACAACCGATCTTGGACAGAATGATTTCTAATATTCAAGACTGTGGGATCAAGGATGTGGCGATTGTGGTTGGCTACCTTCAAGAAAAAATAATTGATTACGTCACCAAGCAATTTCCAAATTTACGGGTTCAATATATTGTTAACAAACGATATGCAGAAACCAATACTGCCTATTCTTTAATGTTAACCAAAGATTGGGTCAAAGACTCCACCATGGTTAAATTTGATGCGGACGTCATTTTCGACAAGGCCATTTTAACCCAACTGATCGAAAGCGAGTTTGAGAATTGCTTGTGTATTGATAAGAATATTCACCTCGACGCTGAGGAAATTAAGGTCATTACCGACGATAAAAACCGGGTGATGTTTGCTAGTAAAACCGTTTTACCGAAAGATGCGATTGGTGAATCAATAGGCATCGAAAAAATTAGCGGTACAACCGCGCAATTGTTGTTTTCCGAATTAGGAATAATGATGAGCAATGAGCAAGACCATCAAAAATATTATGAAGCGGCCTACGAGCGACTCATTGAGAATTTTGTTCCTTTTCATGCGCTGGATATTACCGGTCTTAATTGGGTCGAAATTGATACCTTGGAAGATTTTAACATGGCAGAGTCAATATTTGGTTTTCAATAACTCAGTTATCATAAAGAGGCCTGTTGAGCTCAAATGCACGTTTAATGGGTAGAACGATTAGGAAATCTAAAACGAATATGAGTAGTGATTTAACAGCAGGAGGAGAGTCAACGCCAAAGCAATGGTTAACCTTTGTTCTGAAGAATGAAACTTATGCTGTTGACGTTTTGCATGTAAAGGAAGTCGTTCGTTGTCCGGAACTATCGCTTATCCCTGGCGCACCCGATCATGTATTAGGGATCATTAATCTCCGTGGAGAGGTTTTTACGGTGAATGATTTACGCGTTTTGTTGGGGTTACCCAGTATTGAAATGACCGATCGAACTCGGGTGATGCTTCTAGAACTGGATGGTCACGTTCAGGGGTTGGTCGTGGATGAAGTCTCAGAGATTATCGATGTTAATCCCTCAAACATTATACCGACCACCACCAGCGAAGCTCGTTATGTAACTGCAACATACCGGAAAAATGACAAACTCTATATTCTCATGTCCATTGAGGCGTTGCTCGACACCGGTGATGACGATATTGACTGGTGAGAGAATTATCATTTGACGGATGTTGACCAACAAAGAGGATTAACAATCAGTGTCCATTTTTGATATCGAAGATAATATTATGATCCTATCCTGGGAGGCGATCATTTTCCGTCTTGATTATGTCTCTTCAGTGAAATCTTCAAAACTAAACTATGATCGTATTATTGCTACTTATTCTTTTAAAGAAACAAGTGCAATGTGTGGTGTAAACAATTGCTTGCAGGCTCATGCTCAGGGCTTTTTGGTGGCCACCTCAAAGGGTAAGGCAACCGCGATGTGTGATGGATGCGGAAAGATAATTTTCAATATTTTTTTCGATGACCAATGTAAGAGATTTCAAAAACGAGCTCGGATGAATAAACAAAAAGTCCTGTTAAACAAGACCCTCGAACAAAAATCAGCCATTAAAGCTCGGATCAACACCATCAAACAAGAACACAAAAGGGCGAACTGGCCCTATCGAGTATTGACAGATTTTACTCAACCTTATCCAACAGATTTATTGGTCGCGCTAATTACGTTGGCAACTGACAAGGCAAATAATACGATCGTGGCAGGCCTCGTTGAAAAAAATCCGGCGCAATTACAAACCATTCAATCGTTGCAAGGCCTGGCCATCTTTTCGGAAGATATTCGAGAAGAATTGATCGGTAAGATCTTGAAACCCTTGAAAGATCTCGAACTCCTAACCGGAGCGCCAGATAATAATTTGTCATTGGGACTTTATTGTCAATGGGTCGATGGTCTTGAAGCACAATTTACGCGTGTAGAATATCTGATTGGAGAAGGCCGAACGTTTTTTACCAAGGTCAATCTGGAGCGATTAAAAAGTATCCCGTTACCAGAAGTGAGTGCTCGTCTCGTTCAATCTTTATGTTGGAACATCGATCCCGATAAAATCACGGAAACATGATGCATGGACCGTAAAGAAGACGACCAAAAAATGTACCGGCTACACCAATTGCTAGGCAGGCTCCAATGTTGGTTAGGCCTGCATGATTTCAGAATAATCGACAAGTCATTCGAGTTTACTAGCGGTTGTGGTATCGAGAAAGTGGAATGTCGACGATGCGGTTTACGGTTTGTTAAAGAAACTTAATGAGTGTTACTCAACAAATTGCCTTGATGGAATAGGCGAACAAACAAAGAGAAATATCTATAGTGAAAGCCCTTATCAGCCAACTATTTATCGCTTGCTTATCGGGTCTGGTCGGTGGGTTAATCTTGGTTTCTTTAGTGATCTATTTATTTTTCGAATCACAGGTAACCGGTCATAAAGTACTTGAGTTTTATGGTATGGCAATGCTGGCCGGTTTTTTATTAGGCGGACTTTGTAAGTTTATTTTGATTTACAAAAAAACGAACACCAACGGCTAAATAAATAGGATTGCTTTCTAGATGTTCGACTTAACCGATAAAAGTAATCAAGAACTAACCGAGAGAACGTTTGATAAGATTGCCGATGCGTTAGTAAACACAGGGTACATTGTTTTACCGCATGCGTTGAACCACAGAGTGGTGCTTGACTTGCAACAAAGAATTCAAAGCATACCGTCGGACTGTTGGCTCCCGGCAGGGATCGGTCGCAATCAGAAATACCAACGCAATGCCGAAATCCGGACAGATAAAATTGCCTGGATAAGCGAGCATAACAAGATTGAGTCTGTTTTTTTGGCTTGTATGGAAAAATTAAGGCAAGCGATTAACCGGCGCTTATTTTTAGGACTTTTTGACTATGAATGCCATTTTGCTATTTTTTCAAAAGAAAGCTTTTACCAGAAGCATCTTGACTCTCTGAAAGGTAAAAGTAACCGTATTGTCAGTACCGTACTTTACCTTAATAGCCATTGGTGGCCAGCTGATGCAGGAGAGCTGCTTATTTACTCTCTACAGACTAATAAACCGGTTCAATCGGTCCTGCCGCATTTGGGAACGTTGGCAATTCTTTTGAGTGAGCAAATTCCTCATCAGGTAATTAAAGCCAATCGCCAGCGATATAGTATTGCTGGGTGGTTTAGAGTAAATCCTAGCCAATCTGGTAGTGTTGATCCTGCTGACCAGGTATTGGTTCGATGATAAATGTTACCGGTTGTCTCAATGATTTCACCGCTGATTTGATGTTTTTCGACCCAAGGTTTAACGCCGACCAAGCGCGCGAATAAGAAATGAAAGACTCACTTTTTGCAGAGTACTATATATGTCTGTCAATTATTGTAATAAACCAAATGATACACTTTTACACCTTGTCAGCCGTCGTGGGGATTGCCATGCAATCAGAACGCTTATTTTGGGAGGTGCGCAAATCAATGCAAAAGGAAAAACTGGCGACACGCCCTTGCACTATGCCATTAAGGCAAACCGTCCTAAAGCGGTCACGCTATTAATCGAACTGGGGGCCAAAAATATAGAGGATATCCAGGGTGATACACCTCTACAACTTGCCCTTAATATGGATAATCAAGCGTTAATAAATGCCCTCGGGATTGGCATTTGACTTTCTTAGATTGAGTTCTGGCGGTGATTCGTTCGAAAAAGAACCGTTTCAACAACTAACCAATTCATTCTACAAACTTTAATATTGGTAAAAACGAATTTGCTGACAAATGAATGCTCTTCACTATAGCTAAGGCGTCGCACTACAATTTGTATGATACAAATTGTAGTGCGAGCCATTATGCTAAATCGGAATGACATTAAGGGGATATTTCACTATCGTTATCACAGTGGATAATGGCAGTTATCGGGGTTTGAAGTCCAGCGGTACGTAAAAGTCACTCTAAGGACTTTCAATATCGTCTGAGGACTGATTTAAGGGTCTGAGTTTCCCTTTTGTCACCTGTTTAGCCAATGTAAATGAATAATGTCCAAGGACATTAATATGACCATATCCTAATGGCGATAACCTAGCTTCATCCTCTTCTTTGATTTCAATTGTACCCTGCAAATGGTTTAATGCTGATTGCATGTAAATCGTATTCCACCAAACAACAGTATTGGTTACCAAGCCAAGTGCACCTAGCTGATCTTCCTGTCCTTCTCTGTACCGTTTACGGATTTCTCCTCGCTGGCCATAGCATATAACACGAGCAACAGAATGCCTCCCTTCACCTCGATTGAGCTGCGTTAATATTCTTCGTCGGTAGTCTTCATCATCGATGTAGTTCAACAAATAAATGGTTTTGTTTATACCTTACACTGAAAGTCGAACCTTGCAGCTCTTCCTTACTTTCTCTTAATAGGCTAATAATCCGAAGCAGACCTTAAGATACACTGAATTTATAATGTTTCTTGGTCGCAAGTTCGGATCGTGGAACGCGGCATTAAATCCTTTTAAATCTTCTTTTTACCCCCGAGTTAAGGTTAATTAATAGGTTCCGCGAATAGGATAATTATTTTCGGGATTGCGGAT
>CAZOBX010000115.1:0-11068 GCA_964578045.1 uncultured Kangiella sp.
ATTGCGCAGCAAATTCTCTCGATAAGTAGGGGTAAAGATTTTGACGATTACCATCCAAAGTGCGTGAAGATAGAAAACGAACATTTTCAGTGGCTAACAATTGCTCTTTTAGTAAGTCTTCGAAATGGCTAGCAATAATCCGCTGTTGCTCGTTTTCTACCTGCATCACTAACAGCGCAACAATTGAATATCGGCGGAGCATTTGAATTCGAACAGAAAGCTTTTTATCATATGGTTTCTAATTTTGAAGAAGAAGGAAATTTTCAATCTGGCAGCTGGTTTTTTCAACCCAATTCAACAATCAATACTTATCATCAATATTTTACTGCTCCGCTAATAAACATGCCTAAACTATCGGTCAGAGAGTTTTACAACCGAATAAAACCAGATGCTACTGGTCAGTCTGATTGTTGTTTTAGAGAATTCGAAAACATGGTTAGTTTTTCTCCGGCCAGTTTATACAATATTGGCGGAAAAATGCTGCTTTCGACAAGTCCTTTTGGAGCGCAAGATTATATTGCCAGAGTGCATGATTTAAATGGCGTGATTAGCCTTGTCGGCTTACAACTTCAGCTAAAAGATGTCTCAGAAGAAACCATTGGCGATAGGATCAGCCGTTCAAATATAACTAATCCTTATACACGAGAACCGATGATTTATGATAAAGAAAATAACTGGGCAGGCTTTGAATGCTTAAACGAGGACTCCTTCTGCAAAATAAGACTTTGATAGTTGATTTTATTTTTGCTCGTGGCAAGGACGCTACGCTTAACCGGACATAATCAATATTCGTATCACCCAACGCTCTCTACAATGCGATTTTTGCCTTACTGTCTATTTCTTATAGTCAATCAGTTTATGTTGTTTTTTTAGCCAGTCTAACGCGCCCGGAACCGTCAACCATACTTCACGCATTTCCTCTCGATAAATCCACGCCTCGTCTTTACCCCCCATACTCACGCCAAAATCATGCATTGCTGGTTTAGCTATTCGGGCCTTGGTTAAATAAGGGATCACAAATGGATGGTATCTTAAGCTGGAAATTAAATAGTCACTTGCGGTCTCAAGATTACCTTTGGCAAACTCAGCAAGCAATTTCCCCATCATTATTTCAACTAAACGATCCTCAGGGTACCGAGAGGCTAATTCTATCGCTGATGAATAATCCTGCTCATCAATCCAATGGTTCATGATAATTGCTCTAAACCCATGATTATCTCCCGGGTTAATTTCAATATAAGCATTGATTAAGGTCAACGCCTGTTTGCTTTTCGGCTCTTCAAGAAAAATAGCATTTGCAATAATTCGTAAAATCGGTCGGTTATCACTAACCAGCCAGGTTAATCTTTGCTTTTTGTTTTGTTGAATTTTAATTAAAATCGGAGATAACAAGTCCATTGCATGATTCGCTAATTTCTTTGCTAATTCCAGCGCAGGACTTATTGGCAAAGTGTTTCCTGGATGGTCACATAAACAATTAATTAGATCATCAAGCAAACTAATATTATGCACCGATTCTGGATGCTCAAACAAAAATTCAACCCAATCCGTATCATAGGGGTGATACCATGTGTCAACTTCAGCGACCGGTTGGGTCGAAAAAGGTTTGCTACAAGGTGACAAATCATCCTCCCAAAGTTGCAAAAGTTTATTAAATGATTTTGGCGAAAGCAACATCAGATCTTCATAACCCGATTCTTCATCTACTCCCATCGATTCTATTCGATATTTAGGAACTTTGATGGACTGATGATTGTTTTCCAACCACTTCTCCAGGCCTTCAAGTCGTGGGTCATTAAATCGGTCACGCAGCAATTGACTAAGCGCCGCGATCGGGTCCGACTTTGCGGTTTCTAAAAATCCTCCCAACCTTTCAAAGGCATCGGGGTATTTGCTGATCTTTGCATACCAAAACGTAGCCCTTTGTTTAGCTTTTTCTATCTCTTGATTTCCTACCAGTAACTGAATTTCCAAAATGGCATGACTAGTATCGTGCGGGTCTGCTTTCATCGCCTCGTACAAGGCTTCCAGCGCTTTCTTGTGTTCACCTTTATCGGCATAAATTGACGCAATACGTTGCCAAGCTTCACAGCGTATCCATTTAACAGAGTGATGTTTCAGTGAATCTAATAGGGCTATTTTCTTTTTGTCGGTTTGGTAGTGCTCATCAAAGGCATCACATAGTAAATCCGTCAAGCCCGTGTGCTGTTTAGTCAAATGTTTGCCTTTATCGACAAAAGAAGGCGCTAACAAATCAATTGCTTTTTTAGGGGTCTCATTTTCTAAATACATTTGCGCCGCTACTCGCAATCCTTCTACCGGTAAATAGTACTGCTTTGCCGAGTCAACCAAATATTTATGACTTAACATCTCGACCAAATAAGGCCAGAACATCTCTGCTGAATAATTATCTACTACAGGGACATTGATACAACATTGTTTGAATTTCTTACCCGAACCACACAAACACTGTTGATTGCGCTTGGGGATTTCGAACTTGATTGGTTTAAAATCATTATCGGGATGTGGAAAAACATTCCACAGTTGGACAGCCATCCAAAAAGCCATGAGTTCTCCATGGGGTGGAACAAAGAGCTCTTCCATGACAAGAGGAAATGTTTTTCTGATTGTATTGAAGCAATTTAGAGGCTCAGTAGTGTTAGCTGCATGGTTGGTAAAATACATAATAATGCGATCAAAATATTGATCATCTAATGTTTCGTTCATTTGTTCTGAGTCTCTGAAGGGCTAATTGTGCTGTTTTCTTAAAATTTGCGCCGGTATGTTGATCTTCCATAATTCGACAGTGATGACTTTTGAAAAATCAACAGCCCCTAATAATAACATGTTAGTGTAACTCTTTGTTTATAAGTGTGCAGACATAGGATCTTACTATTTTTCAAGACGATTTACTCTACAACTTCGGTAGCAGGGAAGTCATGCTGGAAACTGTCAGAATATGAGGAGATTTAACTGCGTAGGCACGAAAAAGAGGGAAAATAATCTCAGCGACAAGGCATTGTTTGCATATTATGACTCGCAATGTTAGAGACTTTGAATTTAGTGGTGTAACGATTATCAATCCATGGGAGAGCCCACAATAACAGACACAAGCTATTACTCACTCCCCCGCAAAGAACATACCACCGCTCGATTAATAATTTGCCGCAGTGGCAGATAACAAGCAAGAAACGAAATCATTCCAATCAAACCGATCGTCACTACAAAGGCTGACAATAGTTGCACGTTCATATAGTTAAGCAATTCCTCCGAGAATCCGAGCATTAAAAGCAAAAGAAAAATGAGCCCGATCGCAATTCCAACCAGTATTGACGATGAATTCTCTTTAAGGAGCAGCGTCAATAAAGAACGACGTTTAGCCCCGATAGCCAGCCGCGTACCCAATTCAAATACTCGCGTCTGAACACCGTAACTGATGACACCGTAAATTCCGATCGCGGCAAGCAACAAAACCGTTACCGCCAGTAATGCTGTGACGATTGCCGTTGTATTGTGAACAAATAGTAGCTTAGTTAACTGACCTTGTGTACTTTCATAACCGTATGGCGCATAGAGTGAAGTCACAGAGGTGACTAAACTAACAATATCCTGTCTGCTCAAAGATTGGTTTGGTTTAAACTTGATCAAATAGAAAAAGCCCGCTTCGGTTGAAGGAGTAAAGACACCCTGCTGATTGGTTAGTGATGAGTTAAACTTAAACGAATATCGGCGCGATCATCAATAATCAAAATTCGAGTCATAAATGCTGGCTCCCCTTTTTTGCAACGATTAATAAAACCGAATTAGACAAAATCAATATCCTTATTGCCCAACTCTCTCTTCACCGCAATTTTCTGATTTTTACCCAATAGAATTTTCCATTGATTAAACGTTTCACTGGCTAAAATTTTACTTTGTTTTTTACACCAGATTTTATGATACATTTTTTTAATTCTTCGATTGGTATCAGGCGATCGTTCGATTAATTTTTCCGCTAACTCATATGCTGCATGCAGCGGATCGTCGCTTATTTGAGTGATAAGATTTTTTTGCAGGGCTTCGGGGGCTGAAATAATCTCTGCGGTCATGGCTAATTTCATCGCCTGGTCAAGCGAGACGTTCTCCATTAACCCGGGCGTTCCCCCCATGTCCGGGATCAGCCCCCATTTAGCTTCCATAATGGATAATGACGTATCCCGAGCCACGATACGAAAATCACCTCCTAAGGCTATCTGCATACCGCCACCCCAACAATTACCATGCATAACCATAATGACCGGTATATCAAGTTGTCGCCAACCGATGGTCACTTGTTGTGCTAAATTGGCGTTGCCTGGCCACCATTTCCAAAGTAGTTTCAGCATATTAGAACGCTGTTTCGTTACAGCCTTAACATCTAACCCTGAACAAAAACTTTTGCCTTCTCCACTGACAATAACGACTCGAATATTTTTGTTCTTTTTAACCTGCTTGATGGCATCAGCTATCGCAACAAACATCGGCATATCAAGGGCGTTGTGCTTATCCGGACGATTTAGAATGATTCGAGCGATACGGTTATCCAGACTTATTTTTACTCTTTGGGTTTCCATGGATGCTCCTTTAAAAAATTTAATAATACAGCATTAAATGCTTTTGGCATTTCCATGCTTGGCACATGTCCCGCCCCCTGGATCACCTGGTACTCCATGTTTGGCATCAAATCGATTAAGACTTTAGCTTCGGAAATTGGAATCGTTTGATCATTACTTCCCCAGATTAATAATTTGGGCATCTTGATTATTGAGAGCTTTTTATATTCCTCGATAAAAGGATACTGGGTCATATATCTTAATGATGAAAGGATCGCTTTTCTAAACCCTTTATACTGTAATTGTTCTTTATATTGGTCACCCCAGTGAGCAAAATGATTTCCCCTGGATGGGTCGTTCTTGTGACCGGTCACGTAACCTGGGATCACGTAAACACAAAACAGATATTCACCAATCAATGGAATCGCCAATGGAGAAATTAATGCTGGGTCCAATTGATTAACCAATGGGTCCTGAAGAATAAGTGAATTGACTTTCTCCGGGTATCGATTGGTAAAACGAGTCACCACAGGACCGCCCATGGATAAACCAAGTAGTTGGATTGGCCGATTAACCTTTAATCCTATAAGGAGGTCATTAAGTTGATCCGAAAATAAATCGAGTCCGTATTCTTCGTCCGGCCGGTCACTTAACCCTCGACCAAACAAATCAAATCGTAAAACCTGATAGCCATGCTGCAATAAAAATTGAAAAGTTGGTTCCCATAAATAACTTGGTACGGAAAAACCATGCACCAGTACCACCAAATCAGAAGTTTTTGGCCCTGCCAGTTCATAATGAATAACCCCGTGAGGCGTCTGAATAAAATCCCCGGTTAAAGACTTTCTCACATCGGCATTGAGTTCTATGGATTCTCTGTCTTGATAAACGAAATAACCACTAGCCAACAATACTAATACAACAACTATCCATCCCAATATTTTTATTATTTTCATCTTCTCACCAATTTATTTTTCGATACTTGCCTTTTTCTAGTAGCCTGCGGTCCGTGCCTTTTAGCTGAATATCCATTCAATTGTAACATCTTGCCACAATTCATCAGCGCATAGCCAATAAATGAGCGTTATAGCGTAGATTTTTGTTAGCCAAATCAGCTAACATAACCGCCATCGAAATAGATTTATTCTGTGTTACCCATTTTTGGCGTATTGAGGAGTAGCAAGTGCCACTTTTGAAATCTTTAATCTGTCTGAAAGGATTCGACAATGGTCGTCGTTTTTTAATCATCAGCCTTGTTTGCTACTTTTTATTAGTGATATTGACTCCGATATTAAGCAAGGCTGCTATATTAGTTGTATTGCTGATATTAACCACCGCGCCTATTTTAGTAAGCGCCTCAATCCGACGAATTCGTGATGCTGGTTTCGCCGCTTCTGTCGCCGCCATTCCATTAATCGTTTACTGGTTAAATCTATTCGGAATAACCTATCTGGAACATGGTTCTCGTTGGGCTTTGTTAGTTCTCGCGGCAATTACCACAATCGCGATGGCGACTATCAGCAATGCCAGGATCCGACACAACCATCACTATAAAATGGGATATGACGGTCCAGTTAATTTGACAGGCGAAAACCATTTAACGATTAATCGTGACAGAATTGAGCCAACCATTGCGGGTCAGAAAAATGTAGACCATCAAGTAGATATTTCACAGGATGCTGTCGAAGAATATATCGTTCAACAAGACCAATCTACTGAGACAAGCGCCCAACATCCACTTCAAAGTGGCTGGGAACATCAATTAGGATTGTGGTTTAAAGCGAATCAAAAAATCAGTATTATGGGTTTGTCAGTGATAGTAATTTTCACTCTGTTAGTTATCTCTTTGCCCTCCTTTGAAGATGAACCAATTACAGATAAGATTGAAGCACAGCCAAAAATCGAAACCGTCAAAGCGCGTTTAAATAAAGTAGAGATGCCCGATCAATTCTGGGTCATGTTAGATGAAAATGATTCACTGACGATTGGATGGGAAGGTGATTTTGAAGCCGATGGAAGCTATTGGTCTGCGACCACAGGCAAAGGCGATTTAGATTGTGTCGATCTTCATTTTAGTCTTGGCGAAGATATCAGAACCTTGTTAGTGACGGTTAAAAATGGTGGTGATTATTATGCTGATTTTTCCCCAGTGGACACAAAGTTAATTGTTGAATCCATTGCAAATAAAGATCGGTTTAAACTGTGTGGATATGAGTTCACATTGAATGGGACTAGAGATATTCTACGGAATAATAAGAAGTACTGGGAGTATTTGAAAATAGGCTTGTAGTTTTTTTCAGCACTGAGCGCAGTACAGAGGCGCGCTCCTACCGGAAAACGACTCCTACTTTGGGTAAACGTGTCCGGGCCTCGGTACGAATTTCTTAAATTTACATTTGTAGTGGCCAAACGAAATCCTTTTTATTGATAAATCGTTGGGTCTTCAACACCGGCACTCTCAAAGGATTTTTTACGAATTTTACAGGAATCACAGCGGCCACAGGCTGCTCCACTTTCATCTGCCTGATAACAGGAAACCGTTTTCGAATAATCGACGCCTAAAACGTGACCTTTTTGAATGATTTCAGCTTTAGATAAATTAATTAATGGCGTTTTTATTTTGACGCCTCGCCCTTCTATTCCAGCCTTGGTCGCCAGATCGGCCATTTGCTGAAAAGCTTCAATATATTCTGGTCGACAATCCGGATAACCGGAATAATCCACCGCATTAACTCCAGCGATAATGACATCCGCTTCCAGTACTTCGGCCCAGGCAAGCGCTACAGAGAAGAAGATTGTATTTCTGGCCGGCACATAGGTCACGGGTATGCCCTCAGAATCCTCTTCAGGCACGTCAATATTATCATCAGTTAAGGCGGAACCACCAAAACTGCCTATATCAAGATCGATAATTTTATGAAGTTTCACAGCAGAATTGTTGGCGATATTTTTGGCTGCTTCTAACTCAGAAGAGTGTTTTTGACCATATGAAAAACTCAATGCGTAACAGTCATAACCTTCGGATTGTGCAATGGCTAAACAAGTAGTGGAATCGAGTCCACCGGAGAAAAGTATAATCGCTTTCTTATTCATAAATTTTAAAACCTTAAAAGATATATCACCATAGAGGACACAGAATAAAAAACATAAAGAATTAAATAAAAATATCCTCTCTGGAAAATAAGCCACTTATCCTATAACTTTTTAAAAATTTTTCTACCTACGTGCCTCAGTGGTAAAAATTCTTTTGTCTTTTGAATTTCTAATGCCCCTTGGCATCACCCCATAAGATTTTATGCATTTGAATTTGGAATCGAACCGGTAAATTATCTTCAATGATCCATTCAGCCAATTGCCTCTCATTAATATCACCAAAACAGGGCGAAATTAGTACGTTAGTTTTGTCGGACAATTGATGCTGGTCTATTTGCATTTTAGCCCAATCGTAATCTTTACGACTTTTAATAACAAACTTCACCTCGTCACTCATATTTAGATGGGCAATATTTGAATAAAGATTTTTACTCATTTCCCCCGAGTCTGGTGCTTTTAAATCCATCACTTTATTGACCCTTGGGTCTACGCCGGAAATATCGATAGAACCGCTGGTTTCCAACGAAAGACTATGACCCTTTTCGCAAAGAACTTGCATTAATTCCAGACAAGGTGCTAATTGTGCTAACGGTTCACCACCAGTAATACAAATATGTTGAGGCTGGAAACTTTCTATTTTTTCAACTAAATCGGCCATTTCCCAATATTCGCCACCGGTAAATGCATACTCGGTATCACACCAAACACAGCGCAGCGGGCAACCGGTTAAACGCACAAAAAGTGTTGGTTTACCAATAGACGATGATTCGCCCTGCAGCGAATAAAATATTTCTGTGATTCTTAAGCGGGACAATGTGAGGATTCTTTAGGTGGTTTAAGGTGATTCTAACACAAAATTTAAATCCCTCCCTTTGCGAATGGGGTTCTAGAGGGGGATTAATCTTTTAACTTTAGCTGGTAGCTCGAAACGGCTACCTGCTCTTTTCACTAATGCCCAGCTTTCTTAATTTTATCCAAACCCTTTCGAGCAAGTTGGCCTTGAGCACCTGTGTAGTTGTCGGCTACATCGGTATAATAGCTTTTCGCATTAGCCCATTTTTCTTGCTTAAGAAAAATATCGCCTAACTTTAGTTTAGCCGCTGCTACTTTAGACGAATCTGGAAATTCAGCAATTAATAACGCAAATTGCCTTTCAGCATCTTTCAAATTACCCTGGACCAGATAAACTTGTCCCATCCAATAATGAGCATTGGCTGAATAACTGCTGCTTGGATATTGCGATAAAAACTCAGAAAATGCAGTAATAGCAGCGCTATAGTCTTTGTTTCTGACTAAGGCAAAAGCCGCTTCAAATTTCCGGCGCGATTCACCGCTGTCGGCTGTGGGTGTTTTATTGGCTGCAGGTTTTGGCCGTTGTCTCTTATTTGTCGTACTACCAGCGGCTTGACCCGATAATCCAGACAGGCGATTCTCGATATCGCGATACAGATCTCGCTGTCTGTCCTGAATTTGTTTTAACTTAAAATTATTATCTTCAACCTGCCCAGTGAGCAATCGAACTTCTCGCTGCAACTCACTAAGCTGATAACTGATTTCGGCCTGCAGTTTGTTTCTGGTTTGGTTGAGCTCTTCCAGATGTTGAATTCTTTGTTCCAGCGACTGCTTGGATTCCGCTTGCGCAGAAAGAGAAGCCACAGAAAGACCTACTACAGGAGCAAAAAAAACGGTGACAAAAGTCACCGCTCTAAATAAAGACTTATTTGGCATAATTCTCTCTATTTTAATTACATTTAATACTTTTTAACTAAATGACTTATTCAGCGTAATCTAAAACTGCACGACGGTTTTGAGCCCAAGCCGCTTCGTCATGGCCAGAATCAGCTGGTTGCTCTTCACCGTGGCTAACAGTTTTGATTTGTGAAGAAGATACACCGTAAGACATTAAGATTTGCGCAACGGCTTTAGCACGACGCTCACCTAATGCTAAGTTATACGCAGGAGTTCCACGCTCATCACAGTGACCGTCTACCGCAACTACCGTTCCAGCATTTTCAGTTTGAGATAAGAACCAAGCGTGCGCTTCTAATACTGCACGACCTTTAGAACTTACTATATCTTCGTCTAATTCGAAATAAACGGTTGAACCTGCAGCGGCGCGAGCAGCGTCATTTGCTTCTTTAGCTAATTCTTCTACAGTTTTTTCAGGTGGCTGAACTACTTGCTCTACCACTTGATCTACTTGATCTACTTCTTGAGTATCCCCGGTATCAGTACCAGCACAAGCAAACAACAAGGTCGCAGATGCAACAATTACCAGGCTTTTCCCCATTTTTACAATAGACATTTAATTTCTCCCATTTTTGGTTTTTTATAATACGTTTTAATTAAAATTATAACTGCTTGAATTTTCACTCTATTATCAACGAATTGTTAAGCCACAATCAAGGCTTGATTAAGTAAACTTTCGCTAAATATTGAATAAATAGGCAGTTTCTCACACTTTTGAGCCATTTTATCCGCTTTTGTTACTTATTTAACCGTTAGATTTCAATAAATGACTTGTTTACAACCTACAATTTTTCCTGCAAACCTTAATTTAAGTAAGGTGACCACACAGGTGCTTTTACTTCACCGGTCTTACTTGGCAATCTCGCTTTAAACCGCCCATCAGTCGATACCACCGATAAGACCTTGCGTCCTTGATAAACAGTGGCATAAATAATCATACTACCATTGGGCGCTAAACTGGGTGATTCATCCAACCGAGTTTCGGTAATGGTTTGCATAGTACCTGACTCAATATCTTGAGTCGCCACATGGAAAACACCGCTGGTTCGATTGATCAAAACCATGGTTTTGCCGTCCGGTGTAAAGGATGAACTGGCGTTATAGTTCCCTTCATAAGTTAATCGAACGGCTTTATCTCCAAATAAGTTCTTGCGGTAGATTTGCGGGCGACCGCCTCTATCGGAGGTGAATGTCAATGACTGCCCGTCCGGTGTCCAGCTTGCTTCTGTGTCGATACCGTAATGATTGGTAATCCGTGAAAATCGTCGAGTAGTTAAATCCAGAACGTATATTTCGGGATTGCCATCTCGCGATAAAGTTAAAGCCATTCTCCTACCATCCGGTGAAAAAGATGGTGCGCTATTGATGCCTTCAAACGCGGCGACCAAAGTTGCTTTAGCGCTCTTGTATATATCCTTGATATAAACCTCAGAGCGGCCATTCTGAAATGAAACATAAGCCAGTTGCTGAGCATCCGGTGACCAGGCCGGTGACATAATCGACTCACTACTTGCAAAGAGTTGCTGTGGTGCATAACCATCAGAATCTGCCACCATCAAACGATGAGAAATTTTTTGATTTCTGTCAACGGTAACATATGCAATTCGAGTAGCGAACGCACCTTTTTCACCGTGCGTTCGCTACTCGAATTGCAT
>CAZOBX010000115.1:11078-17300 GCA_964578045.1 uncultured Kangiella sp.
CACAACAAAAAACCCAGCGAAATGACTGAAATACAATTTTTCATAAATTCTATCGGCAATGCGATGAGCATGAAATCTTAAGTCCTTAGGTTGGATAAAGGCAGAATAACTATCCAGCTTATTTCGATTAACGGTATAAAGTTTACCGTTTCTGATTTCTTGTGTTTTTCGAAAGACGTCAATTAACTCATAAGCCACTTTTAAACGTCCATCTGGAACTTGAGTTATGCGGCCAACCACGACCGCTTCAATACCTTTTTCTTTCCATAAATCGACATTTACATCTTCGTAATTATCGACATCTTGAAGTAGTAGATGTCTGGCCATTGGATTAAATCGACCACTGCGGCGAAGATCGGATGCAATAACAGCTCCGACATCCTGGCTGGCTTTCGAATCGAGCCCCTGCCATGAAAAAGGTAGTACCGCTACAGGACGGGCATTGTCCATACCGTCGGTGATTACAATTTCTATATCAGCATAAAGCTTGGTCGAAATGGCTACGACTAATAAAACAGTCATTTTGATTAAATGTTTAATCATTACTATCTTGTTCTCCTAAAGTTAATCTAATCGTTCTTAGCTCCGCAAATACATCAGGATCTGCGGAAACGGGCAACGGCTCCGCTTTATAAATTGCTCTTTGTCCTGAGTCACAATGTTGTTTATCGCCTTGTAAAACGGAAACACCAATTACAAGTCCACCCGGAGCAAGATTTATTCTAAATATGCAATAACCGATTTTTTCTGGTTTGATCCAATTTCTTTGAATTTTTCCTTTTATTAATAAAACATATTTATCAACTTCACTCAAAACCTGCTGACGTTTAGCTTCACTTAAAGCTACCGCCTCATCAGCCATTTGCTGTTCCATTTCTTTCTCTAACGCTTCTTGTGCCGCTCTTTCTTCTGCTAGCTTTTTCTTCCTGGCTTCTTCTTTGCGCTTTTTTTCTGCATCTTCTTTCTTTTTACGTTTTCTTTCCGCTTCGGCTTTTCGCTTTTTTTCCGCATCTGCTTTCTTCTTTTTATCTAAAGCTATTTTTTTCTTGCGGGCCTTTTCATCAGCGGCTTTTCTCTTTTTGGCATCGTCCGCTATTTTTTGCTTACGCTTTAGTTCTTCATCCTTTTGACGTTGTTTGGTCTTTTTGATTTTATCTTCTTCTTCGATCCTTCTTTTGCGACTATCATCTTCCTGCTTCTTAATTTTTCTTAATCGTTCTATTTCTTTGTTTTTTTTGTCGATATCCTTTTGCTTGAGATTTTTTAAATGGTTTCTAACATTTTTCGCGTTGACTGCTGTTGCGTTCATTTGCATTGGTGCCTTACTTTGTTTGACGTCAATTTCGGAGAATTGATAGTTGAACGCCAGTAAAGCAATCATAACAATATGAGCGACTAAGGAAATAATAATGTCTTTACTTAACTTCATAAATAAATTCTAAAACTTTTAACCCTGTAAAAACAACAAAAAAACAAAAAAGACTTATTCACCACGGAGAAGCGGAGAAAGAAATTAAAATATTTTGATGTTTGAATAAATCAGTAAATTCTAGATTCCAGTCAGTCAACAAGCAAGAACCTATGTATATCGAAAATATTTTATCTTTTAACTCCGTCCCTCCGTGGTAAAAATTTCTTTGAATCTTTTTTCTTTTATCCTTCTGGTTCAGTCATCAGCCCAACTGATTCTATGCCCGCTTGGGTTTGCAATAAATTCATCAACTGAACCACTTTGTTATAAACCACATTCCGATCGCCATTGATCATTATTTGAGCTTGAGGGTTGAGTTGCCTGTGAGCAATCACTAGCTCAATCAACTCGTGCAATTCAAGCGCCTGATCGGATGTATCTCCAACTGATAAATAATAATTCCCACTTTGATCTATACTGGCAATAAGCGGCGGCTCTGTATCGGCGGACATAGGCTCGGCATCAACCTGTGGTAAATCCACTTTAACGCCGGCAGTAATGAGCGGCGCTGTGATCATAAAAATAACCAGCAATACCAACATAACATCGATGTAAGGAACCACATTGATTTCACAAACCGGCTTTCGTTTGTTCTTTTTGATGATTGATTGTTGACTCATAATATAAATCTCTAAACTAAAACCAATTTATTTCACCACAGAGGCAAAGCTTGCCCCGTGAAACGCTGTGTGTACGGAGAACACAGCGGAAAAACATCTGTTAAATATTTTTTCATTTAAAACTTAGAACTTCTAATCTAGCCCGTAGCACTTAGATCCTATCACTTCAAACTATGCGCTTTACGATGCAAGATACCGGAAAATTCCTCAACAAAATTTTCATATTGAGTTTCAAGTTTTTGAACTTTGTGGGTAAATCGGTTATACGCGATTACAGCAGGAATAGCCGCAAATAATCCCATCGCTGTGGCGATCAATGCTTCTGCAATGCCTGGCGCTACCATTGCTAGAGTGGCCTGTTTTACCGACCCTAATGCGATGAAAGAATTCATAATTCCCCATACTGTACCAAACAGTCCAACATATGGTGTGGTTGAACCAACAGTGGCGAGGAAGGAAAGATGTACTTCAATTTTGTCAATTTCCCTCGAATAAGCGACTCGCATAGCGCGATGGGTACCGTCCATTACCGCTTCTGCTGGAGTGCCCTCCTGCTTTCTCAATCTGGCGAATTCTCGATAACCGGCGACAAATAACAGTTCCATTCCATTGGGGATCTTATTCCTTGCAGTTAAATCATTGTAAAGCTTACTAAGATCCAGGCCAGACCAAAATCTTTGCTCAAACAAATTCCCGTTTTTGGTTGCGTTACCGAGCGAGCGACTACGGTCTATTATCATCGCCCATGAGATAACAGATAAGAGCATCAGTGACACCATAATAAGTTGCACGATGACACTAGCGTTTAGAAATAATCCAAAAATTGACATATCAGCTGACACGCTGAAACTCCTCTTTAACGTTTGTCGGTATCCGACAAGGTGAAAACGAATTTAGTTTTAAACAAGCTACTTTAATATTGGCCCTGTTGAGTAATATTGATTGGCCATTTTTTTCTAATACTTTATTGTTCGCTGATGATTGTTTATTATCCACCGCTGGCTCTAACCACAATTCTTGTTCAAACTCTACACTGGCTGCCCTGACTTTATTGATTCGACTTTTGACAACTAATTCGCTATTCAGTTTTGCCGGTTTTAAATATTCTATTTCTGCTTTGGTCACTACAAATACGATATCTTTCGCTAATAATTCAACTTGATCGACATTCATTTTATTTAGCCATTCGGTACGGGCTCGCTCATAAAATTTTAAGTAATTGGCGTAATAGACGACTCCACCGGCATCGGTATCTTCGTAGTAGACTCTTATTGGCCAGATAAATTCAGTGGTCATTATTTGTGCGATTGGTCTACATTACGGTGGGAAAGCAGCACTATAACCAATTAAGCGGGAGAATTTAACCACAAATATGTAAAATTGAGGTAAATTTAAGACTTTTTTGAGGAAAGTGCGATAAGTGCTTGAGTTTTTTATGTTATTAATTCCAAGACTATCCGCGTTTGTAAAACAATTTAACGAAACTAATCGATCTCAAAATCCCTGTGTCGGAGTTCTAATTCCCAATAAACCACTTCATCCAGTGGATTAGCGTAATATGGTTTGATCTCCCTAAAACCTAGCTTTTCATATAAACCGATTGCTCTATCCAATCGCTGCAATGTGTCCAACTGCATTTTCCTGTAGCCGAGTTGTTTTGCTTTATCAATAATCGATTCGGTTAATTTTCTGCCCACCGACAGTCCACGAAATTCATCTTTGACAAAGAGACGTTTCATTTCGCAGACATCATCATTGAGCAAACGGACCGCAACACAACCGGCAATTTCACCCATGTGTTCAGCGAGTAGAATAGCACCAGAAGGTGGCGCATATTTTCCAGGAAGAGAAGCCAGTTCTTGTTCGAATCCTTGAAAGCAGAGATCGACATTGAGAAACTGCTGATACTCGCGAAACAGCTCCGCAGCAATTTTAATTTGTTGATTCGATGTGGCTTCAATAATTTTCATAGTCAATATTATGCCAGTTTTTGCAGTGCCGTGCATGCATGCAACAAAACCATGTCAAAACCGACGATCCACTTGAATCAATTGGCTTCGCACTCTACAGAATATCCTTCAGAACCTTCTTCCAACCGGGCAGAAAAATAACTAAACGCCCTGCGAAATCAGATAATCCTCATAGCGACCTTCAAAATGAGTAATGCTATCAGGCTTCATATCCAACACACGAGTTGCCAGTGAGGAAACAAATTCTCGATCATGAGAAACAAAAATTAAAGTCCCTTCGTAATGCTCTAATGCCAGATTCAGTGCTTCAATTGATTCCATATCCATATGATTGGTTGGCTCGTCCATTACCAGAATATTTGGCTTTAGTTGCATAAGCTTACCAAACATCATACGGCCTTTCTCGCCACCAGACAATTTGCTCACCGATTTTTTAATATCATCTTGAGAAAATAGCATGCGACCTAATACACCGCGGATGGCTTGTTCATCCTCTCCTTCTCGACGCCATTGATTCATCCATTCGTAAACCGACATATCTTCGCTAAAATCTTCGTTATGATCTTGCGCGTAATAACCAATTTTAACGTTTTCAGACCATTTAACTTCACCAGACTTAGCTGGCATTTCGCCAATTAGTGTTTTCAAAAACGTAGTTTTACCGACACCATTTGGACCAATGATGGCAACTTTTTCGCCAACTTCTAACATCATACTAAAATCTTTGAATAATAATTCAGCAAAACCGTTAGCGATATTTTCAAGTTCCAAAGCCAAACGAAATAATTTTTTCTGTTGCGGAAAACGAATAAATGGACTGACTCGGCTGGAAACTTTTACTTCAGCCAATTCAATTTTTTCTAATCGCTTGGCTCTTGATGTCGCTTGCTTAGCTTTTGAAGCATTGGCAGAAAAACGGCTGACAAATTGTTGTAGCTCCGCCATCTCCACTTTTTTCTTGGCATTTTGTGATAGTAATCGCTCACGCGCTTGAGTGGCAGCGGTCATATATTCATCATAATTACCCGGAAATACATTAATTTCACCATAATCCAGATCGGCCATATGGGTACAAACACTGTTCAAGAAATGACGATCATGGGAAATAATGATCATAGTGCACTGACGCTGTTTCAAAATATCTTCAAGCCATCTAATGGAGTTGATATCCAGGTTATTGGTTGGCTCATCGAGCAACATGATGTCTGGATCGGCAAAAAGTACCTGAGCTAACAAAACGCGAAGTTTCCAACCCGGAGCGACTTCACTCATTAAACCAAAATGTTGCTCGATAGGAATATCCAGGCCCAATAATAATTCACCGGCGCGAGACTCAGCGGTATATCCGTCCATTTCTGCAAATTGGGTTTCTAACTCAGCGACTAACATGCCGTCTTCTTCGCTCATTTCTGGTAGAGAATAAATTCTATCTCTTTCCTTTTTAACATCCCATAATTCTTTATGGCCCATGATCACGGTATCGACTACCGAGTATTCTTCAAATGCAAATTGGTCCTGGCCTAATACTCCAATACGTTCGTTAGGGTCGGTGATTACTTGTCCCGCGGAAGGCTCTAATTTGTCCGACAGAATTTTCATAAAGGTTGATTTGCCACAACCATTGGCGCCAATCAATCCGTAACGATTGCCATCAGCGAATTTGATCGAGATGTTTTCAAAAAGAGGTTTTACCCCAAACTGCATAGTGATATTAGCTGTTGAAATCAAATTTTTACCTATGAATCAATTAGTTATAACTTATTTAGAGTGTTGTGCCCGGTATAATGGCAAACGCCTAAAATTACTTGGACATTCGCCTGTCCCCTTAAAAGGCGCGCATTCTATCCTAATTTGTTCAAGAAGTAATCAATCTTTGACGAAATAATGGCTGACAATTTGGCATCATGCGTATCACTATATTAATACGCTCCTTTGTGAGCCTACTCGCCATAATTTACTCGGATCTTTTTTAACCATTTTAGTGGTGTTTAATTTAGTTCAAATTCCTATTATGTATTGGTTGCTTCGTGGTCATGATTTAATACTATTGGCTCCTCCACCCAACATTATTTTTATGTATCTGCTGGACAAATATAGCCATGCCACAGGTATTTTCCATTTGCACCTATAGCTTGCTTATATTTCTAGCGCTGAAATGGAT
>CAZOBX010000116.1:0-7327 GCA_964578045.1 uncultured Kangiella sp.
GCATCAGTATTTTAGCGACTCGACCCGTTAAGTTTGTGTATTAATGGCTGGCTATTAATACACAAACTTGCCTTGATAGTCACCAAAAGACTGATACTGGCAGATGAGCCCGTATTTAATCTGATGCTTTGAGGGATTACTGGCTACTCTTATCCAGAGTTGAGGTTAAATAAGGTCTACAGACCATAGGACACAATCAATGAATTTTGTCAAAAACTTACCATTCATATTGGTTATGCTGAGCTTTTCGGTTGATAGCGCAGAAAAAGAAGTCATTATCGATACCCAACACGTGAGAGGTGGTATCTACATGCTAAAAGGACAAGGGGGAAATATTGGGATATCTAGCGGCAAAGATGGCTTGTTTATGATTGACGGTCAATATGCACCTCTATCAGGGAAAATCAAAGTGGCCATTAAGGAAATATCTGCCAGTCCAGTAAAGTTTTTAATCAATACACATTGGCATGGTGATCATGTGGGGGGTAATCAGAATTTTGCTCATACCGGCGCGGTAATATTCGCCCATAAAAATGTTCGTAAACGAATGAGCAGTGAGCAACTGATCAAGTTGTTTAATCGCAAGGTAAAGGCTCGCCCCGAGTCGGCCCTACCTGTGATAACCTTTGCCGATGAAATTGAGTTTCATATAAATGGAGAACTCGCGCAAGTCATTCATATGCCTCATGGTCATACGGATGGCGATTCAATTATTTGGTTTAAAGAGTCTAATGTTATCCATATGGGTGATTTATTTTTTGCTGGGACTTTTCCTTTTATTGATGTTTCATCGGGTGGTTCGATTAATGGAGTGATCAACGCCGTGAACTGGGTATTAGAAAATGCCAACCGAGATACCCGTCTTATTCCTGGACACGGGGCGCTTTCAACGATGGAAGATTTATTAGCCTATCGAAACATGCTGGTCGATGCCAAAGAACAAGTCCGGCAAGCAATCACGGGAGGTGGTGACCTCGAAAGGATCAAAGGAGAAAAAGTGTTAGAGCACTTAGCAACTAAGTGGGGCAATGGCTTTATTAAACAGGATGCGTTTGTTGAGATTATTTTTGAAAGTTTGGATTAACGGTCTCCTAACATGTATAAAAAACGATTTTCAATCACAAATGCCACTAGGCTCAACGCTTAGCCAAAAGATATACTGTGCGTTTTTGGTGACGTTGTCTAGACTTCATCAAAGCTAGCTCAAGATGACCGCGGTCTCATCCAGATTATTGTTATGATTGTCAACAAATTGAAAATAAGTAAAACCAATTTTTAATGAATCACCATCGTTTAGCTTTTCTTTTACCACCGGTTTTCCGTTTAATTCAGTCCCGTTAGTACTTTTAAGATCTTCTATAAATAGTAGTTTATTCCCATCTAAGAATGGATCTGGCTCGTTCAGGATTCTGGCATGTTTCGAACTTACTGACTGATCATCGATTTGAATATCGCAATCCTTGGAGCGACCCAAAATAATGACTTCTTCAGTGAGTTCCCATTTGTTGATGATTACGTCTTCGAGGATTAGCGCGATATAGGCCATGTTCATTTTCCAGTTAAGTTTGTATCAATTTAGCGACGGAGCCGTTCACTCACCTACTGATTCGCGAGTTCCGTTCTAATTCCATTGGTCATTGACAAAAATACTGCCAAAAGTAATATTATCTTTGCTACCCTTTGCTATGGATTTTTTTACCAGCTCATTGCCGATTTCGGCCCCTACTAAGATTTCTTTAATACTCGCCTCGAAAGACTGCCGAGTGAGATTATCATGTAATCCATCGGTTGATAACAACAAAATATCTTGATTCTGAATGGTTACTTGTTTGGTGTCTACATCGATACCTTTTTTGATCCCAATGGCTTTGGATAACATATTTTTATTATTAGATGCTTGCGCTTCTTTTTCTGTTATCGCACCTTTATCCAGCAGCGCTTGTACCAGGGTGTGGTCGGTGGTCAGCTGCGTTAAATCATCTTCCCCAGATTGTCCGAACCTATAACGGTAACACCTGGAATCACCAACCCATCCAATAAAGCATTGTTGTTGATGAATAATGGCCAAAACGGCGGTGGTGCCCATGCCTTTTTGCTCAATATTATTTTGTGCCTGAAAAAAGATTTTATTATTGGCTCGATTTAGTTCGATTTCTATCCAGCAAAGCCAGTCGTTTTCATCAAAACTGGTTAGATTTGCAAATGCCTCTTCAATCCCATCAACCAACAGACCGCTTGCCACTTCCCCGGCCAGGTGCCCGCCCATACCATCGGCAATTACCATCCACGCGAGTCTATCGTTATCAGCTAAACCAAATTTTATTGCATCTTCATTATTAGGCCGGACCGCCCCTTGATCGCAAATTGATTGAAAACTAAAATTAATGGATACGGCTGATTTCATGATAAGGGTGACCTTTTATAGTCCCTTTTTAATGCGTTGATTAATGCTTGTTTAAATTCCTGCATCGTTTGATATCGTTTGTCAGCCTCTTTTTGCATCGCTTTATTAGTAATTCTGGCAGCGCTGGACGGCAATTTTTTGTTCCACTTTTTGACCGATTCATGCTTGGTTTTAGTAATGTGAAAAGCAACACTGGCTATCGACTCTCCGGTAAAAGGTAAATGGCCGCTTAATAACTGATAAAACGTCACACCCAAACTGAAAATATCGCTGCGGCCATCTAATTTTATCCCGAGTATTTGTTCAGGTGACATATAATACGGGCTGCCCATGATGGTGCCTGTTTTAGTTTTACTATGATCGGACATATAGGCTATGCCAAAATCCGTTAAGGTGCCTCGCTGCAAATCATCGTCGTATATAATATTGGCTGGTTTGATATCACGATGGATCACTTTTTGCCGATGGGCATAATCGAGTGCATCAGTCATCTGAATCATTAACTGGTAGACGAGCGAAGGCGGCAGTAGTTTGCCTTTATTGATGAATTCTGACAAAGGCGCGCCGGTTAACAGATCCATTGCGATATAGCCTAGGGTATGATGGGAATTAGCTTGTTGTTCTTCACCGACATCGTAAATCGTGACGATATTCGCGTGGCTTAAATTTCCCGCGGTTTCGGCTTCTCTGAAAAATCGTTGCTTTGTTTCTAGCAGCGACTGGCCGTCCAGATCATCACTGAGTTGCAATGTTTTGATCGCTACATATCGGTTAATTTTTGGATCCACTCCCTGAAAGACTACTCCCATAGCGCCTTTTCCAAGAATGCCATCAACTTGATAGCGGCCAAAATTTTTCACCTTTAATATACTGCTGGCCTGAGTGGCTATTTTTTTGCCGTCTGGATCGATGACCAAGGTTTGTTCTAAGTCCGATTGTTCGTTCTGCTTTGGGGCGAGTTCTGCCATTCTTTCCATGCTTGGAGAAAAGCGGTTATTGTGAGTTAAGATCCAGTCGTGTAGCCTTTTTGCCAAAGACGTATTCTGGTGAGCTTCTGCTTCAATGGCTATATTATAAACGCTGTCTATCAAGTTAATGTCTGGATGGCTTTGCTGTAAATGGGGAAATAATTTTTCGATATTCTGTGTATTGTAAAAAACCGGTACCGCTTCGGCTAATAATTTATTACCTCGTTGGTATTGCTCGGTGAAATGATTCATTTCCGAGGCATAACCCAATTGCAACAGCCAACTGACTGAAGCTAACAAAAGAATTAAACTCACAGGCAACCACAGGAATTGACTAACAAAAAATGACTGCAACAAGAATAGAACAACAATACCTGATAGAAATATGATCCCTTGTTTCTTAACGGATAAAGTTTTCATCCGATATATTCCAAATAACAATCCCAGTGTCAGCAAATACTTAAACCCTAAGATCAACCAGCTGGAATATAGGTATTCACCTTTGATTAAACTCGAAAGTGCTAACGCCACATTGCCTGAGCCGTCGATCGATAAATCGTCGATCAAAATAATGTGATTGGTGATTGCCGTCTGGCTACTAATTAGTTGCTGAAAACTGACAATCTCCGGCATTAATCCGTTCGGATAAATCTCTCCTTGATAACCAAAACGATAGCTATGGTTTGCAAATTGTAATTTATTTTCAATCGAAAAAACAACATGAACCATTGAAGCCAGTGGTTTTTTCGATTGTTCATAATTGATCAAGACCTGGCCAACAAAAGACGGATAATATTTTTGACCATTTCTCCAGAATAACCGACTGGATAAAGTTGAACTGTCTGGTTGTAAGGCGAGTTTTGCTTGAGAAGTTGCTCGCCAATGAAAGTTCTTTGTTTCTTGCATCGGGTTGAAAAAATCAAGACTAACCAATTTATCCATGTTGGAAGGGAGAATAGTTAACGATGCAACCGAGCTATGCTTTTCTGATGAAAGCAATACCGATTTTTCGGCTAAACCAATATTTTCTGATTTAGATAATTGCTCGAGAAATTCAGCATCAAAGCGTCCTACAAAAGCAAAAGTCGCTTGCGGAAATTTTTTAACCAGCATTTGTATTTTGTTGAGACCAGAGCGGTCAAAATTAATATCGATCAACCGAACCAGTTTCGATTGGTCCGCGTTAGCTCTGTCGGTTTTTGACCAAAGTCGCAGATTAGAGGTTTCGAGTGGATCCAGATAGCCTTGATGATCCGTCCAAATAGCCAAAGCCATCAGACCAAGCCATAGATAGAACCATCCGGTTTTTTTTATTGGTACTTTGGGTGATTGCATTCGTTAGTGTCTATTTTAATGGCATAGTTCTTATAGTTGTTTTGCTCGTTTCGCTTTATGGCTGTCTACAAAGCCTGTTAATTTTAGCCCAGTTAATGGCAAAGCGATAACAAAATTATCCCTAAACGCATTTAGCACTAAATCATCTGGTGGACGAGATAGATTATTGCGCGCTTACTGTTGATTGTCCTGAACCAGTTCTTAGTTTTGCGATTAATCCGATGGGGGTTGCAACGGGACTCAGGTTGAATCGGCGAAATATAGTACTTGACGGCATATACTATTTGCCATACAGTATGTAATATACTATACGCCATACAGTAACAGGCCATCACATGACCGATAGCGAACATTACCAAAAACTAAAGTTGGAACTCCGTCGAGGTGTATTGATCCTGGCGGTGCTAGCTGAATTGAGGGAAGAACATTATGGCTATTCGCTTCGCAAGAATCTGATGGCGCAAGGGTTGGATATCGATGAGGGCACCCTGTACCCGTTGGTTAGACGGCTTGAAAAGCAGTCATTATTGAGAAGTGAATGGAGAGAGGAAAACAATCGTAAAAAACGTTTTTATCAATTGTCCGATGTTGGCCGAGAAGTTTTAACCCGATTAACCGCCGAATGGCAACAAACTCAATCGACTTTGAACCGCATTCTAAGTAAGTGAAAGGGACATTCTGAAAATCCAAATTACAAAATAGGTGCCATCTAGGTGCGTTTAGGAGCTAAATATGCAAATGATTACTAACTATTTAAATAGTTTTGAAAACTATTTACCGGACGAAAGTAAGGAGGATGTTCGCGCTGAGCTGGAATCTTCAATCTTAGCGCAGATTGAAGATAAGCAACTGGAGATAGGCCGAGAGCTCAATCTTCAGGAACAAGAGCAATTGCTATTAAAAATTGGCCATCCGATGAGAGTTGCAGCGGCTTATCTGCCGGACCAACAACTGATCAACAAAGATTATTTTCCCGCTTACAAGCAGTCGCTAGAAATCGCTTTAGTGATTTTTTGCATTCTGACAATCCTTGTGACAATTCCCTTTAGCTTGTCTATCGGCTCGATTATTGTTGGTCTAATTCAATTGAGCTACTCTTTGCTGGAAACCAGCGTTTGGGTCTTTTCCAGTGTGACCCTGATTTTCTATTTAATGCAAAAATACGGCGCCAGTTTAGATGAAATTTATGCCTGGTCTCCCAAACAGCTAAGATATACCAGCAAAAAAATCTCATTGAGTCGTATCGAGGTCATTTTTGAAATGTTATTTGAAGGTTTATTCCTGGTGATCTGGAATCGATTATTTACCTCTGAGGATGTTTTTATCGACAGTGACTTTCTGCAAAGTATCTCAATGAGTAGTGAGTGGCAAAGCGTCTATGTGATAGTAAACCTGCTTGTCGGGCTTAGTATTTTACTTAGCCTATACAAACTGTTGGTTTCTGGCTGGACAAAAGTGGGTTTGATCGCAAGTATCGGTATTGGTCTGGTCGATATCGCCCTGATTATTTACATACTGCAGTTTGATCAATTTATTGTGGTGGAGAGTTCCGCTAAAAGTGAGCTTGACTGGCAGCAAATAGGTTGGAGCATTGAGCTGAATATCAAAATCTTGTTAGGGATTATCGGCCTGGTGACCGCTTGGGATGTCGTTTCCGGGATAAAAAAGTTCAAAGTTATTTAGAGGCCTGTATCGTTCATTCATCTTTTTGTAACGCGTTACACAGATTGGAACGTGAGATTTTGGTGATAAATACCGGAAATATAAGGGAAAAAGATTTGACTACTGGTTTCTACAGTATATAATTCGAACAGCTTGAAAGTAAGTTTTATATTTATGCACAAATTTTCGATGATTCACCTTTGGTACTTCGTTCTGTTTTTCATAAGTAATAGCAAAACTTCCAGCAAAAACGCCTTGAATCCGGTTATTTATCGGAGTCGGAGCACAAATTACTTTTTTAAAATAGGATACACACATGTCTGATACTACTACTGGTACAGTAAAATGGTTCAACGAGTCTAAAGGTTTTGGTTTCATCGAGCAGGAAAACGGACCTGACGTTTTTGCACATTTCAGTGCAATCTCTGGTTCTGGTTTCAAAACTCTTGCGGAAGGCCAAAAAGTTGAGTTCACAGTAACTCAAGGTCAAAAAGGTCCTCAAGCAGAAAATATCGTAGCTCTTTAATTTTAAATTGCTATTGGCTTGCAACAATTGATGCAAGTGAAGAATTAAGGTACATCCTTTGGGTTGTGCCTTTTTTTTGCCTAAAATCTAATAACAAAGGATATCGACATGAAAAAACTTTTATTGCCAGTCATTTTTCTTGCAGTCTTACTAGCAAATCCAGTTCTTGCAGCGGATAACGATTTCTCAAGCGTTGAAGCCAGCCTTAAAAAGGCGATGAAATCAGAAATCAGAAGCGACAAAGAGATCAAACGTGATCATAACCGGTTGCCGATACAAACTCTGAAGTTCTTTGGTTTGCGTTCTGACATGAAAGTGGTTGAATTAGTACCCGGTGGCGGCTGGTATACCAAGCTACTTGCGCCGGTTTTGGCCGAAAATGGCGATTTTTCGATTGCGATGGGAACCGGCCGTGCGTCTAAAGCGTTAGTG
>CAZOBX010000116.1:7337-17197 GCA_964578045.1 uncultured Kangiella sp.
GGCAAGCCAGGAATGGATTTTCTAAATATCATTAACGATAACGCCAATATCCGTAAAGAAAAAGGAGATCGGTTTTACTCGTTAGATAAATTTGACCTTGGTGCAGAAGACTTTGATATGGTTTTTACTTTCAGAAATTACCATAATTTTGGTTTAGAAGGCCGAAAATTGATGAATCAAGCCGCCTTTAAAGCGCTAAAATCGGGCGGTATCTATGCCGTGGTGGATCATACAAGACGTCATATGCAGAAGTTGAACAATGAGAATGGCCGTCGTGTTGATCCTGTTTTAGCCATCAAAGAAATTCAAGATGCTGGTTTTGTACTGGCGGATTATTCGGATCTACACGCTCGCTCGGATGACGAATTAAGATATGAAGTTGGCCGTAAAACGGTCACAGGTAATACTGACCGATTTACATTGAAATTTAGAAAGCCGTAATAGCGGCTTTCTTTTAGTGTATATAACCCTAGCTATATCCAGGAAAATAGAGAGCCCAATACCTTAAGCGCAATGCAATCTGCATTCGATAAGGAGAAATGCTCCAAGTCAATCCGGATAACCCGTGACGATTTTATTAGGCTATTATGATGCTAAGCAACAGGGACCAATTCAAGCCTTTGCTTATTCAGGTTCAATTTCTTGGGTTTCGAGCGTCGTAAATTCAGCATGGGCACCTGATGGTTGGATTAATGATGAAGCTTGCTGATTCGAAAATTCCTGACGATGTTCAAACCAACTTTGCCAAATGATTGGCAGAATAATTAAGGTGATGCCAGTCAAAGTCCAGAAATCGAGTGATTCATTAAATATTAGCCAACCTACCCCTGCCGCAAAAACTAATCCCGAGTATTCGGCAACCGCAATAGCACTGGCATCGGCTTTTTGAAAAGCGACGATACAGCAACCTTGATAAGCCACCAGGCAGATACAACTACCGATAGATAACAAAATCAATTCCTGAGTGATAGGTTGCCAGTTAAACGCCGCGATTAGAGCAATTAAAGGGACTGCTAGTAAGTTACTCCAGAAGATGGTGCTGACGGTACTCGAGCCTTTGGGCAGCCATTTGACTGAAATATTGTAAGCGGCAACGGCTAACGCGGTACAAAACGCAAGTAATCCGGCAATTCCCAGGTATTCAGGGCGTAACGCAATCGCGACACCAGCGAAACCAAGACTGGTAACAAGCACTCGCTGCTTGGTGAGTTTTTCTTTAAATAAAACTACCGCTAGCAACAAGGTGATCATTGGGGCTGCATAAAAAATAACATTGGCAGTCGCTAAAGGTAGGTAAAGTAATGCGATAACTGCCGAAGGGGCACCAATGTTGGTCATTAGCGCGCGAAAAGAATGCACTTTGAGACTACCCGGATGTTTTCGCTCGGCAGGTAGACGTAACCAAAAAGGTAACATCATGAGTAACACAGTAATCTGCCGGAATAACAAGTACTGATAAAGGCTGATATCGGCCGCCATTGCTTTCACTATGACATCGACAAAAGTGGCAAATAAATTACCCAATATCAAGATCAAAAAGGCCAACATGACCAGGCTGGTTTTTTTCATAGGTTTGTTCATCAAAGACCCATTTTTATCCTGTCGCGGTGATTTATTTGCCTAACAATAGGTTCTCAACGATCATCGCGCGTTCGCTGGTGACCTTTCCATACCGATGTGAGGTATGTCGTCTTCCAGATAACTTTCACCGACAGTGTAATATTCGTGCTGACTATAATAATCCTGAAGATGAGACTGCGCTGAGATATGACATGTGAGATCCGGCCATCGTTCATCCAGAATTTGATTGGCGCGTATTAACAAAGCATGGCCGATCCCCGTGCCTCTTTGTTTCTGGTGGGTGGCTACCCGTCCCAGAGAGGGCATGTCAGGATAACCGCATCCCGGTGGTAAGATCCGCAGGTAGCAGCTAATCTCATCGCCATCTTTAGCAAATAGATGCAGTGCATTTGGATCCAGGTCTTTGTCGTCAAGATCGCTGTAAAGACAGTCTTGTTCGACCATAAAAATATCCACCCTGAGCTGCATAATTTTGTAGACTTCACGGTTTGATAGTTGGTCAAAGGATTTAAGATGCCACAACATAAATTTCTTCCTTATGGTTTGCGGCTAATTTAAGCTAAATGGTCGAGTCTGTCATTAACAATTGTTAATGGATGGAGAGTTAATTAACTGAGTGCTAGACGTTTTTTTATCCGACTTAAACTGACCGGAGTTAAACCAAGATAAGAGGCAATCAAGGTAGCAGGCACTCGTTTTACCAGCTCAGGAAATAACTGATAGACCCGTTGAACTTTTTGCTCGTTGGAGTTCAGTAACAACAATTCTTCCTTAATTTCTTTGTAGAGTAAGTGGGTTTCAACTTGTTGGATATGATAGTCCTTCCACGCGGCACTGCTTGAAACCAGTTCTCTGTAGTGCTTGAGCGGGATCTGGATTAAATCACAGGCCTCCACCGAAATAACCGAGTAGGGCAGCGGTTGCTTATCGAGCATCGCGCGCATACCAAAAATAACATCCTGCTCCCAGTAAAACTCTTTGCTGTATTCTTTTCCTTCATCGGTGATAAATACCGCTCTCAGTAAACCTGTTTTAACCAGATAAAAGTAGCGGCAACTCGAATAGGCCTCCATTAAAGTTGTATCAGCGGCCAATTTAATACCTTGGGCTGAGGCTTCAAGCCGCTCAAAGTCTTCCAATGGCGCGGTGAAAGAGGTACTTAATAAACGGTAGAGTTGTGAACGAGTATTACTCACTTTGACGATTCACCTCGTTTGAAACCAATTCGAAAATAAGCACCGTTGTCTACTGACATGATCCAATAGGCTGACACAGTCCAGATAAGATATAATATCACCTAACTGAAGAAATTGAATGACCACAAGAAAAAGTATTCACAAGAATTGAAACTCGATGCAGTCAGTTGCGTTCTGGAACAAGGCAATAGTCGCAACCATCGTCATTTTTGGTTTGAGCGGTGTTGGTCTTTCAGCGGTAATCGGTGCTACTATGGCAAAATCATTTGAGCGGTGATCCATTTTGATCATCAGAGCTAGGAATTGATTTATGATTTCTAAAGATTTGTCAGCTAACAGAGTCAGCCAAAATACCTCTTTTGGTGGTATTCAATACCAATATAGCCATCAATCATCAAGCCTAAACTGCGAAATGCGATTTGCCATTTATCTACCACCGCAGGCCACTGAAAATAATAAAGTTCCGGTGGTTTATTGGCTATCCGGATTAACCTGTAATGATGAGAATTTTATGCAAAAAGCCGGGGCCCTTCGCATTGCAGCGGAATTGGGTATCGCCATTGTGGCACCTGATACCAGCCCTCGCGGCGATGAGGTTCCAGATGATATAGACAAGGCGTGGGATTTTGGCTTAGGCGCCGGTTTTTATTTAAATGCCACTCAGGAGCCATGGCGAAAACACTATCAAATGTATGATTATGTGTTACATGAATTACCGAAATTGATTGAAGAAAACTTTTCGATCAGTAGCCAGCGAGCCATCAGTGGTCATTCAATGGGAGGTCACGGCGCATTGGTTTTAGCGCTACGTAATCCTGAATATTATTCGTCAGTCACAGCATTTAGCCCTATCAATAATCCCATTAATTGCCCTTGGGGAATAAAGGCATTTAATCACTATTTAGGTGGCGACCAACGTACCTGGCAGCAATACGATGCCAGTGTGTTGATTGCCGAAGCTAAAAGCAAAGCTAGTCAAAATAATACTGCTTTGGTTCCAGCATTAGTTGATCAAGGTAGCAGCGACGTTTTTTTGCAGCAACAACTTAAACCCGATGCCTTGATTAAGGCCGCTGAAAAAAACAGCTACCCTTTGCAGTATCGAATGCAACAAGGGTATGACCACAGTTATTATTTTATCAATAGCTTTATAGAAGAACACTTACGGTTCCATAACAAGCACTTTGCTTAACGCCTTTACAAACACATTTGAACACCTTATGGCTTGCTTGCACAATTTAGTATGAACGTGCTGAGGATCATTAATGAAGTTGGTTAATTGATATGCTGTTTCCATTAGCATTTTTACCACTTTCTTAGAATGGAAGATGGTTAATATCCAATAAATTTAAAAAAACACAAAGCCACTTCTATTAATTAAGTTGGTTAATGTAATTCAGCCTTATTTTTTACTTATCAATATTTGATGCAGAGGCTCTAACTTGTTAATTTGCACTTAAATTTGATCCGGCTTTGGCTTTTATTTGCGTTTTAAAGTGAACCGCAAATACGTGTTAAAGTAATTCATAATCAATAGGATAACTTCAAAATATGTGGATCACTTTTTAGTGCAACTTAACAAGCCTAGGGATTTTCTAGGCTTAATAATTTCACGCGCTGTTCGATAATGGCGATATATTTTTCTTTCAGCTCATCATCTAGGTTGCTGACATACACCATGGCGATGAAGTCTTTTTTTAGCTGAACGATTTTGACTATGGTTCTTCTGGCCGGTTTTTCCTTGATCCCGGCCATCTTGGCTAGTTCTAAGAAATCCGGTAGTGCATAAAAGCCATTTGCCATAGTTCCGTAATAAGGAAGGTCGTCATCATTATCAGTCACTGATAAAGCCAACGGGCTATCGATATTTCCAGAATATATTTCGCTATTTAAACAATCGTACATTGGGGTCAATTTTATAGTTTTGCCATGCATGACGCTAATATTTTTTAGGTGAAAATCATCATTGCCAATAAAGTAATTAAAAATTAACCGACGGAAGCATTCAAGGGCTACGCCAAGACCGGCCAGTTCGGCGCATTTATTCAAAACATCCAGGTAAGTGGCCGCATCATACTTTGCGTTAGAATTGGTGTTGCTGAAATCAAAAACTTGCATCATGTCTTCATGGTGTAATTTTTCATCGCCAATTCGATCAAAGCGTCTAATGACATATGCCTGCTCATCGGTATCAGCAAAAGTTAATAGGCCGCACTCAGGCACATCGAATCCGGCTACTATGGCCATCCGCACCGAAAGGTGTTCGTTGATTGCTGCACAAGGATAATCTTCAGGTGTGGGTTTTAGAATGTACTCACCGCCGCTTTTTGTGACAACCAGTGGACCGGTTGGCGATTCTAAAGTCATTTGTGCTTTAGGTTGTACACCACTGATCGACATTCGGCCCTCTTTCACAGCCTCACGAACTGCTTTTCGAAATTCCTTTCTCGGATATTTAAGACGTGCTGGCACCTTTGGATCGCCAAATAATCGCTTTATACAACTACTGTGATAACCTGAGTCCTGGTCGCTCAGCTCTTTAAGGCAAATCTGGCAGTTCAAGTGTCACTGCTCCTATTAAGTCTTGACCACCTGCGATCAAGAGTGAAAGTTCATCATTTTTATCTATCTTTTTAGCTCGACTTTGTAAGTCTTTTAACCAACCCTCTGAAACTAGACCTGAAAAGAATCCGTGTAACTGCTCTGAATCATAAGGCTCGGTCGTAACTGGTAAACTGAAACTAATCGGTAAACCGCCACCAATGACATATTCCCTGTCATACAAAAATCTGTAAAATCCATCTTCTCGACTGAGGCGGCCAGCCTTATCGCCGTGGTAGTAAACATCGGCGGCTAAATAACGCATAGCTTGAGTCCTAGCGTTTCACAGATGGCCAACACGGTTTCAAGTTTTGGGCTGGATTTTCCTTGCTCAATGCGTCGGTAGGCCGTATCACTGATCCCGGAGAGTTCTGCGACTGATTCCCCGGTCATATCGAGTTCTTTACGCTTTGCCTTAATTGTGGCCGGAAAATTCTTTAAAGGCGCTGGTCGATATCTGGCGAGAGAGTTTTGAAGCGTATCAGCCATTTCGGCTAATTTTTTAGCATCACTCGATATATTTTCAGCCAAACTTGATGGGTTCGCACTGTCATTAGCAACTATAGTGGTCATTTTTATGATGTTCACGGCTTAAAAGCAATTAAAGTTGTTAAACACTACCATAAAAGCACGTAAACTACAATATTTGATAATAATTTTTGACAAAAAGCAAGTAAAGTTGTTTTTACGGATTTAGACAGGTAAATCCTGGTAGTTATTTACCAGGATATAAAATTGGAAGGTTTTTTACTTGTATTAAAATGTTGTGAATTAAAGTAAAAGCTGAGTTTTCAACCATAAGTTGAAATTGGCGAGTGGCTCCTTGGGCTGATACGCTTACAAGGAGACATTTTAGATTCTTTAATTACGGTCGGAAAACGGCCAAAAAACGGAAATTCCCACATCTAAAATTTCGTCTGTTTTGTGCCATTTTCAGCCAGTCAGAACGCTTTGCTCAATTGACAGTGTGCATTTTGCACTGTTCGATTTGCTGCTACTTGATAATCATTGAGCCTTCTCCCTAGTTTAACCATCTCGGCTAAACTTAAAGGTGACAAAACCAAACAGGAGAAACTCAATGAACTTTTACGATAACATGCACCCATACTACTGCGGTATTGATTTACATGCCAGATTACTTTATGTCTGCATTTTAGATCATGAAGGTAAAAAACTGGTTCACAAGGAAATATCAGCCGATCCAGAGCTATTGGAAGAAATATTGACGCCCTACATTGGCGATATTGTCGTTGGTGTGGAGTGTATGCATTGTTGGTATTGGGTGCGATGATATTGCTGTTGACTTCATTCTCGGTCATGCTTTGTATATGAAAGCGATCCATGGAGGGAAAGCAAAAAATGACAGAATTGATTCATTTAAAATTGCCAAGTTAATCAAAGGTGGAAACTTTCCTGTCGCTTATGTTTACCCGAAAGAAATGCGAGCAACTCGTGATTTATTGCGTAGACGAACAAAAATAGTTCAACATGGTGCGAGCTTAAAAGCGCATGTTGTCAACACGACCAGTCAATATAATTTACCTCCCAATAAAGTCAATCTTAAAAATATTTGTGCGCGCGAACGAATAAGAACTACTTTTCCCGATCAGGTTGTTCAGAAAAATGTTGATTTAGATATGGCACTCCTTGATTGCTACGCTGGCGAATTAAGCAAAATCGAGTGGTTTATTGAGCAACAAGCAAAAAAACACCAACCAGTCGGCTATCAACTACTTCGTAGTATTCCTGGTATCGGTCGTATTCTCGCACTCACCATAATTTATGAAATTGGTAGTATCTTTCGCTTTGAGTCTGTGCAAAAGTTTGCATCCTATTCAAGACTTGTCAAATGCAAAGCTGAATCAGCGGGGAAAAATTACGGTACGCAAGGCAATAAAATCGGTAATGCGCATTTGAAATGGGCTTTTTCTGAAGCAGCTGTATTATATTTGCGAGGTAATAAAAAAGCCCAATATTATTTATTGAAATTACAAAAACGAATGAGTAAAGCTAAGGCGCTTTCTGCCCTGGCGCATAAAATAGGACGTTGTGTTTATTTTATGTTAAAAAACGAAAAGGTATTCGATGAAAGTCAATTTTTAAAGCGTTAGTCACGCAATGGAATGGGCTGAACACCTAACTGGATTATACGGCTGAATATTTTTAAACTGTTAACCCTATTTTTGGATTGATAATCCTTAATTTCAGTTTATATGTCTATATGCCAGAGCCAGACTGCTTGATTAGACGCTCCATTGGCGTGCATTAATACAATTAACAAAGTCGTTTACACCTTGACTGAGCCTGAAACTAACTGGGTACTTGAGCTTAAGTAACCCCGCCGCCTTGAATAGCGCCAGAACAAGGTTAACCGATGAATGTCTAGTGGCCCAACTTTATTTCACGGACCGAAAATAAGTTGGCAGCGGTGAGACTGCATTAAGAGACCCTCTATATGTGTTTGCTGTAAGCGATTGACTTAACAGTTACCATGACAGATGAAGTATTTGATTTTGTTAATTGACTTAAATTCGGCCACAAACATGGCCGAAAAAATTACTAATGCCTATTGACTCAAGAACGGCTCATATGTGTTAGGTGCTAAGTAAATCATAGAATACCCAACTAACAAGAACACCCATAATCACACCTACAATCAGTTTTTCTGTATTGTTGCTTTCGATTGGTTTGTCATATCTCGCAATCACGACGAGCGAGGTAATTACAACGGAAAACTCTATGACCCCAATCAACCACAAACTAGTTGGTAGTGATAACAATACTATAAATATAGCTGGTACGATAACTGCAAAAAAGGGAAGCCAATACCAAAATAGCCGGGATCGATATTCTTTATTGCACTCTTTACATCTACTAGTGAATAGAGGTGTGCCCAGAGTTAAGTTGCTCTTTGCGAGATTCGGCTGTCCACAATTTGGGCACGATATCATTATTCACCTAACGCTCATTGCTGGTGAGCGAGGAACGAGCTTCACTCAGCCTATTCTTGTTAGGGCTATTTACATAAATTATAGACAGCACTCAACTCTCCCCAATCAGGATCATCCTCAACTTGTAAATGAAGAGGCAGCTTAGGAAACGTAGAAAGTGCCGCATTAATTCTGTTCCCGACTTCTTGGATATCGTTTACATAGTAGTGCCACTCTCGACAGCCCGAATTTGTGAGTATAAACACTAAGACTGCAATCCGGTCTGGATCAAGAGTCGCAACTAATGCATCTTCAAAACTCTTCATTTCGTCGCTTAATTGCTCCGAGGGCATACCACTGGAGTTGTCTATTTCAAAATCCCAAATAATCACTAATCTTTTAGGATAGTTAGAGCTGCCTATATATGATTCTAAGTCTGGACGATAGCGAATTAATCTAGGCTTACCTTCAGATTCACCTTCAGCTATATTCCAAGCAGATGTTTCAGCGGATGGGATTTCCAGTTCGTTCTCCATTCTTTTTATTGCCCTAACGCCTCAATAACCAGCGCAGCTTTGCTGCGTCCGGCGCCGTAGGCGCGAAGTTTATTGATTTGTTAAGTGCTTTAGTTCCATGCATATCAAAGGAGCCCGCTAGTTGACAGACCTGAATTAACCACGCTTAATTTTAGAGTTGCATAGTTGAAAACAGATTGGTCTCTAAATAATAGATTTTCTGCCAATATTTTTTGTATATCTTGTTGTTTAAACACAACAGTTGAGTATGAATCTGTTGACTCACTATAAACAACGATATTGACGTACTGACGCTCTCTGACATATTTAGAGTTCACCTTGAATTTTTGATCCTTCCACTGCGGGTGATATGTTGCTGTCAATGTCACAAGATCAGTTAACACACCAACAAAATCGTTCCAGTTCTTTTTTGGATTTCCACCACCCCATTGAGTATTCAGCGACATTTCTATTGCATCTGCGACGGCTACGCCTGATATGTAGGATAAAAAAATATTCTCGAATGTTGCTTCTCGTAAAAGAATAATAATGTCAGCTTCTCCTGGTTCATCCTGCTCTCTAGCCAAAAAGAAAATAGCAATATTTTTTCTTGTTTTTTCTTGTTGATGCATCCAAAGATTATTGCGTTCGGCCAGTTCACGAACCCCCGATCGTAAAAAACTAGTAAATATCTCAGGTGGCTCTGTTGCCCTTATAAGGTGCTCCATCACCCTTTTGTTAAATTCGGACTCTTGGTTAGCTTGATAGGATTGAAACATCGCGCCACCGCAGCTTAAAGCAGCGATAATAACTAAAAACATCTTTACTCTTGATGTTGAATCCCAGTATGTGCCAACAATGGCAGCTAAAAGCGCCAATATGAGCAGTACACTTGTGGTAAACATGATTTCCTCACTCTATTGCACTGTCATGGTAGAACGGCCAGTTACCTGAACCGCCCCCATACAGATCCGGACATGCAGAATTACCGCATCCGGCTCTTCAGTTATGTCAATCACGCGTGTAAAGCGCATCAC
>CAZOBX010000117.1:0-6338 GCA_964578045.1 uncultured Kangiella sp.
ATTTAAAATTGAACCGCTTGACCAATGGGACGTTCAATGGCGATTAATTACTTCTGGAATAAATTAGCCTTTCTTGGTTTATTCCGAGTTGAGGTTATTTAAGATTTTATTCGGAGTTTTAGGTATTCCAGGTAGTTCTTGCGGATCCCTTTTACTTTCGCTGTTTTACAAAATTCAACACCGGGCTCTTTGGTTGAGCAGGAAACCTCCAGGACGATCAGCATTTTATTATCGGGTGCTGGGATTCGCGAAAATGATATCGCGATATCAGAGTCTTCAGTGGGACGGCTGGTGAGAATTAATGTATTGGTGATGATTTCGATTTTTCCCGTGGCATGATCTCTGGCGTAAATTTGAGCTAATTGCCACGCTCGATTGCAAACTTGATCATTGGGACAATCAAAAATGATGGGTTCTTCTTCCTGTTTTTCACGAGCGTTTTTACGCAGAGCGATGCGTACACTTTCTAGCTCTTTGTAGCGAATGATATCGCGTTCAAAACTTTTCTCAACTCTAATCTTTTCCTTTTCTAACAAAACAGTATTGTCTCGGTTATTGGTAATTTGATCTTGTGATGCTTGAATATCTTTTAAAATTGTCTTAGCAACTTTTTGACCAAGACGTTCGTAGGTCGCCGCTTGCTGTTGCTGATCTTCGAGCTGTAGATTCAAAAGATCTTCTTTACTATGCTGGATTCTGATCCGCTGTTCCAGAGCCAATAACTGAGAGTCTCTATTGCGTATAATATCGCCAATCGAGCTAAATTGCCTGAGCAGATCTGCATCGCGATGACGTTGTTGGGTTGCTTCGATTTCTTTGTTTCTTTCCTCTAATCTTCTTAATCGATCGGCGTCAAGCTCCGCCAGTGTTTTGGTCGGGGGGATATGCTTGATTAATTTTCCAGATTCGCTGATCACATCATATCCTACCAACTCCATCTTGCGGTTAATCTTGTCTTTGATTTCTACCTGTCCGGCATCGTTTTTATAGCGATAGTAATTCTTAGCAGATACTATTTGACTAGCACATAGTAGAATCAAACTAATTGTTATCCCGATTTTACCCATAATTTATTTATTCTTCGCTATCCTGATGATTATTTGATACGCCATATTGCTGTCGATAGGTATTGATTGCCACCGCATAGTCCTGCATGTCCGGCTGGCCTTCGATATAATTATGTAGATCATCCAAATTGATAATAGCATAAACTGGCAAATTGTATTCTTTTACGATTTCTTGAATGGCAGAAAGCTCACCTGTGCCTTTTTCCTGTCGGTCAAGGGCGATCAATACGCCTGCTGGTGTGGCGCCTGCCGTATTGATCAAGTCAATGGATTCTCGAATAGCTGTACCGGCGGTTATCACATCATCAACAATCAGTACCTTTCCCGATAAAGGGGCGCCAACCAGATTACCGCCTTCTCCGTGGTTTTTGGGCTCTTTTCGGTTGTAGCAAAAGGGTACATTAATATTATGCATTCGGGCTAAAGAGACGGCCGTTGTACAGCCTAACGGGATGCCTTTATAGGCGGGACCAAACAACATGTCAAATTCGGCTCCAACGTTGATCAATGTCTCTGCATAGCAGTCGCCTAGTAGTGCTAGGTCTTGTCCCTGATTAAAAAAGCCGGCGTTGAAGAAATAAGGGCTGGTTCTGCCTGATTTCAGGGTAAACTGACCGAATTTTAAGGCCTGGCGGCTAATGGCCAGTTCAATAAATGTTTGTTTTGTTTGTGACATTCTATTAATTAGGCTCAATAACGGTATTCTTGAGTTTACCGTGATTAGGTGATTGGATAAATAGGTGCAAACAAAATCTAACAAGAAAACTTATAGAATGTGAGGAAATTCTAATTTTTGGCGTCTTTATCCTGAGCGTTACAGGTTGAATAGTTAGCCAAAAAGGGCATAATCCTTGTAATCTAGGACCTATATCGTGAACAGTAATATGAAAACACTCGATAAAATCGATACAGACATTCTTTCAGTGTTATATATGAATGCTGATATTACCAACAAAAATTTGGCAGAAAAAATCAATATTGCCACCTCGACCTGTCAGGAACGAGTCAAGCGACTCAAAAATCAGGGCATTATCATCGGTTATCAGTGTGAATTGAATCTAGCGGAATTTTCTGGCCATATCGAAGCGATGGCTGCGGTTAAAATGGTTAAACATACCGAAGAACTTGCGGACAGGTTGCGGGACGACCTGCTTAAGCTACCCGAAGTGATTCAAATTTTTCATATGGGCGGCGAGAACGACTTTAACGTGCATCTGGCCGTTTATGATACCTCTCATTTAAGAACTCTTATTTTTAGGGAATTTACCTCGCGCAGCGAAATACAGAACGTTGAAACGTCGTTGATCTTTGAACATCGCAGAAGCAAAGTTTTACCTAAGGTTGAGTTATAGCAGACGACATGCTGGGGTTCAGATTTGATTATAATTGGAATTTTATTCCTTCTTGTCTCTTGCCAAGCCCTTGGCCAACGTTCCCGAATCCGATAAATGCGAGTTTTATTTGTATGTTTACCGCCTTACAGTTCTGAATATAAGAACGGATAAGGCAGGCGAGATAGCATTATCCATAGTTAAACCGACGTGCAATCATATTTTATTCGGTTTGCGAGGCTGCCTAGTTAACTGGATTATTGATTATCATTGGTTCTAATTCGAATATTCTATCCTGGCCCCAGAGGACTAAATTTTCATGCTGGAAACTGGGAACTCCCCACAAACCGAGTTGAAAAAGCGCCTGTCGATTTTTTTCCGCCCTCAATTTCCAATCTTGTTTGTCGAGCCATGACTTTGCCTTTTCCCAATCGAGTCCAGCTCGACAAACCAGTTGGCTGAGCCCTTTATTTGAGGCGGTATCTACACCTTCCGCCCAGATCCCTCGACTAACAGAAGCGACAAACTGCAATTCCTTTGTTTGCTGTTTGGCGAAATAAAACAATGCCATACAGCGTTCGACACCTTGGCCGAGTGGGTCGGCTATCTGTCCAAACGGAATTTGATAGCGTTCTGCTTCGCGCTTGGCGTCATGAACAATGTACATTTTCTTGCTTTTTGGCACTTTCAGACCGCGCATCACCATGGGTAACACCGGTTTGATATTGAGCACGAAATTCGAGTTTTGCATTGCAAATTTAATCAGCCGTTCGGCGGCAAGATAGGAGTAAGGACTTCTGAATGAAAAATAGAAATCGATCGAATGGCTTTTGGTCTTTTCTGGGCCACCCAAACACATTAATGACGGATTACGCTGTAGATAGCAGGGCAATTTTATTTCTTCCACTAAATTTTTTGGTGCTAGACGTTGCTCAAGATGCCACAGTCTGTCGATCCCCCAATACCATTCACCGCCGTAGTGAAGCATTCCCGATTGATAATGTCCGCGCTTAAATAAATCGTTTTTTGCTTTGTACAGTTGTTGACTGGCCGCTTGTTGATTGAGTTCACCGAACTGTTCGCTTAAAGTTCCTAATAAAGCTTGTTGAAGATCAATTCTGTGCTCAAGCCATAGAGCATCACAGACCAAACGGCATATAACTAGAAAGTCTGGCTGTTGGATATTGTTTAATAATATTGCGCTTGCCAATTTGGTATTTTGGATTGAAGGAAGTCGGGTTTTCTCTGGAAAACACAACCCATTATTTTTGGCTAATCGTTTGGCATCAGACAATGCATAGTCTGCCAATTTATCGGCTTCGAGATTTAAATCGTTGTCCAACGTCAGCAGGATTTCAACCGTTAATGGTTTTTGTTGGACGTGCAAAAACTCGGGAAGAGCCTGCAGTAATAAATAGCTGTAAGGGTCATTAACCCTTAAATAGAAGGTGATCTGATCGAGCGATGGATTAATCGTCTTTGCAAATAAAAACAGCCCCCGTTTGACCTTCCTTAACCCGTTACTGGTAATGAAATTGATCAGCTTTGGCATTAGCAAACGTTTTACACCCATGACTGACTACTTAATACCTTACCGCATACCAAAGTCGTCTGACTTTTTCGTGTAATGCCAGTTGACTGGCATATAGCGCCTTGGCACTTGGAAAGTAATGGTGCCATGAAGCTCGGTTGAGGTCAAAAACGGTGGGCGCAGGGATCACGGTCAGGCCGGTTTTCTCAAATTCCAAACGTGCCCGATGCATATGGCTGGCATGGGTGACTAATAAGATTTCCTGAATATTATTTTCAGTTAAAATCTGGGATGAAAGTTGCGCATTTTGTGCGGTATTTTTACTTTTAAATTCAATCCATCTTGGTGCTATATTAAATGCTGACAACATGGTTTGATTCATTAAAACGGCCTCTGCGGTGGCTTCATCATTAACGCTGCCGCCAGAAAGTAATATCGGTAAGTTGGTTTTTCGGTGCAACCAGGCGGCGTATTGAATTCTTTGTAAAGTGGTGGCGCTCACCGTATCAATATCGCCATACTCGGGAGCTAGACTAATGCGTCCGCCAGAAAGTACCACAATGGCCAAATTTTTTCGGTCTTGTTTAGCATAGCTTTTTACCTGACTTTGGCTCAACGCAGGCTCGCTCTGCAAGCTATTATTTAGAGTGGTCGATACACTCGGTAACGCAAGCAGATAAAGACTAAGTAGAGAAAAAGCAAATAAACTCAGGGCAATTTTTTTACGCTTTTTTAGCAAAAAATAACTAGCAATCAACAAAACCAGATTAATGCCAGGCGGGAATAAAATAATATCGATCAATCGATTGATTAAGATTTCGAAATCCATGTTGATTTAATGGTCGATCCAAGATGTATGATGGCACCATGTTATCAAGATCCATTGATTAATCAAAACGAGACAGGATTTGGGATTTAATTTAGGCCGAGTCATTTGTTTATCGCCCAACCTAAGTCGAAACTGGCTAAGTTGGGACTAGCAAAGATAAATCTAGCTAGATCGAATTCTCCAGAGTGGCTAAATGTCTGAATACTTCAATGCTGGCATCTTCCATTTTTCGCAGTGATTCCCGTGCCGCATGAGCGTCATCTTCCTTGGCGGCTAACATGGCTTCTATGCCGGCAGCATGAATGCGTTTATGTGGCTCTTCCAGCGCTGAATAGGCTTGATGGTCGGCATATTGTTTGCCATCTCCCTGGTAATACCATTTACCTAGTCGGCAATCAGTATGTTTAGCAAAGTCATCAATGGATTTACTGGAGTTTTCAAACATTTTTGAATAAACATCTCCCTTCCAGACTATGTGATCCAGTTTAACTGTTTGAATAAAAGCGCTGAGTGCCGATTGTTTTATAACGTCACGCATTTGCTTTGAAGATTCGAGAATATGTTGGTATGAACTTCCAAGAGCCGTATTTTGCTCAGCAATAGTGGTTGTATATTCACATAATTGATTAATTTGAGTGGCCGCCATTTCCGAATCACTGTCGATAGTATCGATTAAACTGCCGATTTCACTAGTGGCATTGCCAGTATTTTGAGCGAGCGAGCGTACTTCATCGGCGACCACCGCAAAGCCTCGTCCTTGATCGCCAGCTCTAGCTGCCTCTATTGCAGCGTTGAGGGCTAACAGGTTAGTTTGATCGGATATATTGGCTATGACACTTACAAAGCTAGCGATGCTGTCTGACACTTCGCGTAATGAGCCCATTTTTTCACTGCTTTCAATGGCACGTTGGCCAATCTCATCAACCGTGGCAGAAATATTACTTAAAACGGCCGTTGATTCGGTGAAAACCTCGTTCAGATTACTCATAGCATTGTCTTTTTCGATAATTTTGTCGGCGAGGTTGGCCACGGATTCTCGAATATCAGCGACGCTTTTCAGTGAATCTAATAACATCAACATCATCTGCTTGGTTTCTGCATAATGCGCATCTTTATCGCTAAGTCGTTGATTTAAATCATTTGTTTCAGCTTGGGCTGATTCCAGCGTCTGCTGCGATTGTTTTAATTGATCAGCCAGTTGTCTATTTTTGGCCTCTAATTCTTCAATTTGTTGTTTATTACCAAAAAACATCGTCTAGATTACCTTTTTTAATTTTTTGGATAGGCCGCAGGCTATCAGCCAATTTATCAGGCAAGCGGAGTTATCCAAGTAACTTGAAAATCAAAAAACTCAGTATGTTTAATAAATGTAGCAGAGGATTTGGCAATTTGTAGAAATAATTGAAATTATTCTTGTGTAACAAACTGTTGAGGCAAAATCATGAGGTTGAATTAAGAACGGATCCATTCTTTTGGTAAGGATAAAAGGTGCATTTAGCACCCTTTTGATTTGGAATGGGTTTATACCTATTTAGGAGCGAATTTATTTGATTCTTTTTAACTTAACTACGCTGCTTAAG
>CAZOBX010000117.1:6348-17175 GCA_964578045.1 uncultured Kangiella sp.
GGTAACCCGAAGCTTTAGTGGTGACTTTCCAGATCTGGCCATTTTCCAGTGTAATTTTCATACCTTTTTTCCATCCGGTAAATTCACCTACAATTCGAGACTGGATCGATTCCAGTTCTGTTATACGGGTCTTTCCGAAAGAGTCATTAGCGGAAACAACTTTGGCTGCCGCATCAGTTTTTGGTGTGGTCTCTGCCTTGACCGCCTTTGTGGCGACCGGGGATATAACTTCAGTCGATGGTGCTGGAGCAACTAAAGCTGGTTGATTTTTGTAATATTGACTCACCGTATCATAACAATCTAACCGGTCTGCATCATTTTGCATGCTATAACAACCCAAAATGTCTTGCGGCAGGTCGGCCAGGACCTGGCTGGTATATCCCAAATTAACCAAAACAATGGTTAATCCTGTTACTAATTTTCCCATATAAATTCTCTCTTTTTTGTTGTTTCATCTTTATTTAAGATTTGGTTTCATTTTCGTTCTGATTTTCATTCTCATTTTTTTTGCCCATCACCGCAAAAATAAGCCCTAGTTCGAACAAGATCCACATAGGGATAGCTAGTAGAATTTGTGATATGACGTCTGGTGGGGTCAGGAACATACCAACGACAAAAACACCCACAATGACATATGGTCGTTTTTCTTTCAGGCTTTCTACCGTGGTTAAACCTGACCAGACCATCAAAATGGTCGCGATGGGTATTTCAAAGGCGACTCCAAACGCAAAAAACATTTTTAGTACGATGTCTAAATAGCTGCTGATATCCGGTGTAATCTCTATGCCTGCAGGGCCTGCAGAGGTCAAAAACGCCCACGCCATTGGAAAAACTACAAAATATGCGAATGCTAAACCACAATAAAATAACAGGATGCTGGAAAACAGCAGTGGATAGGCAAATCGTTTTTCATGTCGATACAGCCCCGGAGATATAAAACCCCATGCTTGATGCAGTATGTAGGGCATTGCGGCAAAAACTGACAACACTGCGGTCATCTTAAAAGGGGTCAAAAAAGGGGAAAGTATATTGGTTGCGATCATATTGGAGCTATCTGGCAACTGGGCGAGTAAAGGGGCTGAAAGTAGCAGATAAATATCATTTGCCCAGTAAATCAAGCTTATAAAAATAATCACTACGGACAAAACCATTCGCAACAGGCGATCACGTAACTCAAGCAAATGGGAGAGCAGAGGCATGTCTTTTTCAGTGCTCGGCGCCGAATTTTTTTCGTTCATGATTTATGTCTTATCATCTAAGCTGGAGGATTCGGTAGATGGTTTACTCTCGGCGAGGTTTATTTGAGCTGGCTGATAGTCTTTACCTGGAGTATCGGAGTCTTTTATATCTTCGAGTAGCTGTTCCGTTGCCACACTATCTTTAATCGCTTTCGTTTGGCTGTGGATGGTATTGACTGACTCACTTAATTCTTCTTTTAGGGAGCTCAACCCGACATTATTTTCAAGCTGTTCTTTTTGCGCTAACAACTGTTCTTGTAATTCCTTTACCTTTAATTCTCGATCGATTTCTGTTTTGATGGATTCAAAACCTTGCTTCGCCTTTCCAACCCATAAACCGATGGTGCGCGCAGCTTTGGGAAGCCTTTCTGGTCCCAAAATGATCAAAGCGATAATAGCAATCAGTGCTAGTTCCCAAAAACTCATCGTTAACTAGCCTTTATTTTTTTACTTTATCTTCTTCTTTGATGACTTCGCCTTCGATCACATCGGCGTCTTTTTTGTCTTCAAGCGACTCATCGGCTTTTTTACCGCCTTCATCAACGGCCTTCTTAAATCCCTTAAGCGCCCCGCCTAGATCACTACCAATATTTTTTAAGCGTTTTGTGCCAAATAACAAAATTACGATAACCAAAACGATAAGTAACTGCCAGATACTTGGTCCCATATTTCTTCTCTTCTCTTTAATAAGGTGCTTTAAATATTTGCTTAAATTTAACTAAACCCATACAAGCAAAAGGTAAAAACTAAGCGAAAGGCAAATGCCCGCCACCTAATAAATGGATATGAATATGGAAGACTTCCTGCCCTCCATCTTTTCCGGTGTTAATTATAGTCCTAAAGCCTTCGGTTAGTCCTTGTTCCTTGGCGAGTTTTGGCAACAATAGCATTATTTTTCCCATTAATTGCTGATCTTCTGGTAACAATTCGTTTAGCGAAGCAATATGTTTACGTGGAACAATCAGTAAATGCACATCAGCTTTCGGGTAAAGGTCTTTGAAAACAATCACATCCTCGTCTTCATAGACCTTATCAGAAGGGATTTCACCTTGTTCAATTTTACAGAATAGACAATCGCTCATCACTTCAAATCCTCTTCAATCCCCCTTGGCAAAGGGGAAGCTTTACTCTAGTTTGGATCAGGCGGTAAAAGATACCATAAAACTCGCGAATGACAAGCCGATCAACAGTCCTTTAACCCACTCCAAGGTTAGCCATTCAGGGCTTGAAGTTAAACTGGCCAGCGTAAAGGTTAGACCCAGAATCGCCCAAATAATTCGTTTTGCTGAAATTAATTGTGATTGTTTTAACTCATCGATTGATTCGATCAATGAATTTTGCTGATTTGACTGCTGGCTACTGGCATTTAAAAAGGCGCTAATTTTCTCCGGCATATCTGGCAGTTCTTCCAGCCACCTAGGCGCTTTTTGCTTAATTTTGTCAAACGCAGCTTTTGGGCCATAGGTATCGGCGAGCCATTTTTTTAGAAAGGGCTGAGCGGTTTCCCATAAATCCAGTTTAGGATAGAGCTGGCGACCAAGCCCTTCAATGTAGAGCAAAGTTTTTTGTAATAACACTAGCTGAGGTTGTACTTCCATTTCAAATCGTCTGGCAGTTTGAAATAACTGGACCAGAAAATGACCGAAAGAAATTTCTTCTAACGATTTACCAAATATTGGCTCGCAGGCGGTCCGGATAGCCGATTCAAATTCTTCGATCGAAACTTTGCTGGAGACCCAACCTGACTGCACATGAAGTTCGGCAATTTGGCGATAATCGCGATTGAAAAAGGCGACAAAATTTTGCGCCAGATAACGTTTATCGGACTGGTTTAAAGTGCCCATAATGCCGCAATCGATGGCGATATAACTGGGATTGTCGGGATCGTTAATATTAACGAAAATATTACCGGGATGCATATCCGCATGAAAATAACTGTCGCGAAAAACCTGGGTAAAGAATATTTCGACACCGCGGTGAGCCAGCTTTTTCATATCGACGCTATTTTCAATCAGCGATTCAATCTTGCCAATTGGCACGCCGTGAATCTTTTCTTGCACCATGACTCGTTTACGGCAAAGTTCCCAATAAACCATAGGTACATAAAGCAGTTTGGAGTTTTCAAAATTGCGTTTTAACTGAGTGGTATTTGCCGCTTCAATTCGAAGATCTAATTCGTTAAACAAGGTGGTTTGATAATCGGCGACAATTTGTTTGGGGTGGATGCGTTTGCCAACCTCCGAATAATCTTCAAACCATTCCGCCAGTATTTTGAGCAATTTTAGATCAGCCAATATTTTTCGTTTAATGCCAGGCCGAATAATCTTAACCACTACATCATCACCGTTTAATAGTCTGGCACTGTGTACTTGTGCAACAGAAGCTGAGGCGAGCGGAGTTTGTTCAAAAAACTCAAAGATGTCTTCGAGCGGCGAGCCGAGCTGTTGCTGTACGGTCTTGATGGCTATTTGCTGACAAAACGGCTCAACATTGTCTTGCAATTTAGCCAAGGATTCGGCCAAATCATCATCTAATAAATCCCGACGGGTGGATAACATTTGGCCTAATTTGACAAAAATGGGACCTAACTCGGTTAACGCCAGGTTTAGCCGTTCGCCTCGATCCCGTTGGTGTTTTTTATTGCCGCTTAGCGCTAATAGCCGAAACAGCAAGCCATATTTAGACAGCGGAGTTGGCGCCAGAAATTCATCTAAACCATAACGATGCAGAACTCGGTTAATCACAAAGGCTCTTCTTAAAATGAATAATCGTTTCATATTTATTCTTTTTGGTCCGATTGATTGTTGGCTAAACCACTGGTTTCTAATTGAGCTGAGTCTAATTTAACAATTTTAGCGTTTAACCGATCGGCTTGACGTCGTAGTTGATCGACTTGTAGGAAAAAGTGTTGCTGCTCGCTGGCGCTAGGTGTGACTCGGGCTTCTTCTTGAACATATTCGCTGATATCCTGGCTAACACTTTGGACTGTTTGTATTAACCAGCCCGTCAGTTTTTCCAGGCCCGTGGCTAAAGTATGTCCAACGGGGTCGCCAAAGACTTGTGCCAATGGTTCATGCCAGTCGATATTGAGTTTTTGCGCGAAAGTTTGAAACTGCTTGGCGGTAGATATTTCTCCGGAAAAATTCAGTTCGCCTTTAAATATTGAGTCTGCCGAATGTTCCGCCGCGGCCGCGGCGATAAACGCATTGAGTTTGCCAGTTATCGACGCCGATATTGTTTCCTCAGATTGCTCACTAACCAATAACTCGCCTTTGCAAAAACTAAAATAGTAGTCCAGACTAAAATCATCAATATGGATATGGATGACTTTATTATCAAACTGTTGCAAGTTATTTTTAGCCTCAACGTCCAGTTCTAATAGTCGTCGGGCTATTTTTTGAATGGCTGCGGCGGATAGTTGGTTTATCGACATATATTTGGCGTTAGTATTTAAAACCGCGATGCAAAGCCACAATACCACCGGTTAGATTATGATATACACAATCTTCAAAAGCGGCTTGTTCAAACATGCCTTTTAAGGTTTCCTGATCCGGGTGCATGCGAATCGATTCAGCCAAATAGCGATAGCTGTCTTCATCACCAGTGATACACTTACCAATTTTCGGCAAAAGGTTAAATGAGTAGGCATCATAGGCTTTGTTGAATAGTTCGCTAGTCGGTTTGGAAAATTCTAACACTAATAAGCGCCCTCCCGGTTTAAGAACACGATACATCGAGGTAAGAGCTTTTTGCTTGTCAGTAACATTGCGTAAGCCGAAGGCGATGGTAATGCAATCAAATTGATTGTCTTCAAAAGGTAGTGATTCAGCATTCACTTGAGCGAATTTAATATTGCTAATTAAGCCTTTATCAATCATCCGATCACGGCCGACTTTTAGCATTGAATCGTTGATGTCGGCTAAAACGATTTGTCCGCTATCTCCGACGATAGGTGAAAAACGGGCTGCCAAATCACCAGTGCCACCAGCTAGATCCAGTACTTGCCCGCCTACGCGGACACCGCTTTTTTCGATCGTAAATCGCTTCCACAATCGATGTACCCCGGCTGACATTAAATCGTTCATCAGATCGTATTTGATTGCCACCGAATCAAAGACCTCAGTAACCATGCCTTGCTTTTTTTCAAGAGGTACGTTGGTGAATCCAAAATGGGTGGTTTTTTGCTCAGGCATAATGGGATTTAAGGTTTAATTGACTATTAATCGGAGTATAACAAGTGTTCAGCGTAGAATCAGCACTATTTAAAACCCGATTGTCTGCAATTTAGGGTAAGATCGAGCCAGTTAGTTCTTTGTCACTTAGATAACCCCAACTTGGGATAATAGCAACCATCCAGCATCAGTATTTTAGCGACTCTCCGCGTTAAGCTTGCTCTCAATCCCTCGCTATTAGCGAATAAACGTGCATTGATGGTCACCAAAATAGTGATACTGGCCGATGAGCCCTTATTTCATCGGATACTCTAAGGAATTACTGGCTACTCTTATCCCGAATTGAGGTTAAGATACTAAAAGGTTACTGCACAGTGCATTCTATCTATCAGAACAAGTCTCATTCACCGCTAATTATGGGCATCCTTAATATCACCCCCGACTCTTTTTCTGATGGAAGCCAATATAACAGCGTCGAACAGGCATTTGAGCGGGCCAGGCAAATGCAACAAGATGGTGTTGATATCATTGATATTGGTGGCGAATCCACTCGTCCTGGCGCAGCGGAGGTCAATACTGAAGAAGAGATCGGACGGGTTGTTCCAGTGATCCTAAAGATAAAGTCACTCGGAATTCCTATTTCGATTGATACCAGCAAAGCACCGGTCATGCAAGCCGCAGTCGAGGCTGGAGCCTGCATGATAAATGATGTCAGGGCACTGCAACAAGAAAACGCGCTAAGAACCGCGGTCCAGCTGAAAGTGCCGGTGTGTTTAATGCATATGCAAGGCAAACCATGTAGCATGCAAAAAGCGCCGGATTATCAAAATGTGGTGCAAGATGTCATTGGATTTTTGCATCAAAGGGTCAAAGCATGTGAAAATGCAGGTCTGGACAGAAGTTTGATCAGCCTTGATCCCGGTTTTGGCTTTGGCAAGAATTTACTGCATAATCTAGAATTGCTCGATCAACTGGATCGCATCATTGAAATGGGTTTGCCAGTTTTAGCTGGATTGTCGCGAAAATCGATGCTGGGACAAATCACAGGTAAGCCTGTGGAACAAAGATTGTCGGCCAGCATTGCGGTGGCTCACATTGCCATGCAAAAAGGGGCTAATATTATTCGAGTGCATGATGTGGCGGAAACCGATGATGTCCGTCAAGTTTTTATGGCGATGAAAGGGTTAGCATAGAATGATGGCTACGAGTTACGGTAAAAACCAATTAACAACATAAGGACGATGTATGTCTAAAAAATATTTTGGAACGGATGGGATCAGGGGCACGGTCGGTGAATATCCGATTACACCTGAATTTGTGATGAAACTTGGTTGGGCCGCCGGTAAAGTCCTTGGTAAAAAACCTCGCGACCGAATTGTTATAGGTAAAGATACCCGAATTTCCGGTTATATGTTTGAGTCGGCACTGGAGGCTGGCATTGCCGCCGCTGGTATGGATGTTCAATTATTGGGGCCAATGCCGACTCCCGGTATTGCTTACCTGACTCGGACCTTTCGAGCTGCCGCCGGAATTGTGATTTCTGCTTCACACAACTCTTATTATGATAACGGCATCAAGTTTTTTTCTGCGCAAGGGACCAAACTAGACGATTCAGTTGAACATGAAATTGAAGCCTATCTTGATAAAGAAATGACGACCGTTTCTTCAGAGCACTTGGGTAAAGCGAAACGGGTATCAACTGCGGCAGGTCGTTATATCGAATTTTGCAAAGCCAGCATTCCTGCCACTTTTTCTTTTGAAGGCCTAAAAATTGTGATTGACTGCGCCAACGGCGCTGCTTATTCGGTTGGCCCAAAAGTGTTCAGAGAGTTAGGCGCTGAAGTACAACCGGTATTTAATCACCCTGATGGACTCAATATCAATGAAGGCTGCGGGGCGACCGATATGGATGCTTTGACAAAATTAGTGGTCGGAAATAAAGCTGACGTTGGTATTGCGTTAGATGGCGATGCTGACCGGTTGATGATGGTCGATCACAATGGTGAAGTCGTTGATGGTGATGAACTGCTCTACATTATTACTAAAGGGGCTAAAGATGGAGGCCGGTTAGAAGGCGGTGTTATTGGAACTCTAATGTCTAATCTGGGATTGGAACAAGCCTTACACGCAGAGGGGATTGATTTTTTAAGAGCCAATGTTGGCGATCGCCACGTGATGGCCTTATTGAAAGAAAATAACTGGAACTTTGGTGGCGAGTCTTCCGGTCATCTTATTTGTTTGGATAAAAATTCGACCGGTGACGGCATTATTGCTGCCTTGCAGGTATTGGCGGTGATGGTAAGCGAAAATAAATCCTTGGCGGAACTAAAAAGCGGTATGAAAAAATTTCCGCAAACGATGGTCAATGTCAAGGTCTCTAAACGACAGGACCCGATGCAAAACTCTACAGTGGCAAGCGCCGTTAAGGAAGTTGAGGCCGAACTGGCCGATACCGGGCGGGTCTTGTTAAGAGCATCGGGAACCGAACCGTTAATTCGGGTGATGATTGAAGGTGAAGATGATTCACTAGTAAAAGCATTGGCCAATCAATTGGCAGATGTGGTTAAAGACAATTTGTAGCAGGAGAGCCATGGTTGATTTTATTGCTATCTGGCTTGTAGAGAAAAAATAGAAAAAAAGAGGAAACATAAATGCTAAGTTCGTTGTTAGTAAATGACTATATGGTGTCAGCGATGATCACTTTAAAGCCGGGTGTAGATATTGTAGAGGCGGCACAAACTCTACAAGAATATCGATTGTCTGGCGCCGCGGTAGTAGACGATCACAATCGATTAATTGGTTTTCTATCAGAAAAAGACTGTCTGCATACGGTATTGAGTGCGGTTTATAATCAAGACTATGGTGATCTGGTTGAAGACAGAATGACCAAAGAAATCAAAAGTGTTCATCCGACTGATAATATTACCGACATTGCCGAGCGATTTTTAAAAGATGGCGTAAGGATGTATCCGGTGTTAGATAAAGATGTACTGGTTGGCATTATTTCTCGTCAAAGTGTTCTGAAAGCATTTTGCGCGATAAGTAAAACCAATCCTAATAAATAATTGTTTGGTTAATTTTTTCTAACCCTTTGCCTAATTAAAGAGTCCACGGACAGATGCCACAAGTAGAAAAAATCAAAAAATATTTCCTTCAATTGCAAGATAATATTTGCGCCGATTTAGAACAGGCCGATGGGAAAGAAAAATTTATCACCGATGAATGGCAAAGAGAACAAGGTGGTGGCGGTCGAACTCGAGTGATCGGCAATGGCGCAGTGATTGAAAAAGGGGGCGTTAACTTCTCCCACGTTTTTGGTGATTCGATGCCTGCGTCTGCGACAGCACAACGACCAGAATTAACCGGTAGAAATTTTCAGGCAATGGGAGTTTCGCTGGTTATTCATCCATTTAATCCTTACCTGCCCACCTCTCATATGAATGTGCGATTTTTTATTGCAGAAAAAGCGGGGCATGATCCGGTTTGGTGGTTTGGTGGTGGCTTTGACCTCACGCCTTATTATGGATTCGAGCAAGATTGTGTTCATTGGCATCAAATTTCTAAACAAGCCTGCGCGCCGTTAGGTGATAATGCTTATCCCAAATATAAAAAATGGTGTGACGATTATTTTTATATCAAACACCGAGAAGAAGGGCGAGGTATTGGCGGACTATTCTTTGACGATTTAAATCAGCCGGATTTTTCCGCCGCTTTTGAATTTACTCAAAGTGTCGGCGACCATTATACTCAAGCTATTCTACCCATAATCGAAAAACGCAAACAGACCCCTTTTGGAGAAAGAGAAAAAGCCTTTCAAAAAATTCGTAGAGGTCGTTATGTGGAATTTAATCTGGTTTATGATCGCGGCACTTTATTTGGTTTGCAAACAGGTGGTCGGACTGAGTCTATTCTAATGTCGCTGCCATCGGATGTTGGTTGGGAATATAATCATCAAGTAGAGCCTGGTAGTGAAGAAGCCAAGTTGACAGATTATTATTTGAAGGCGAAAGATTGGGTTTAATAATTCAAGTGCTAAGAGCTAAGTGCTAAGTGCTAAGTCAAATGTTGGATTACAAGCTAAAAAGACGCTCTAATCCAACCTACAAAAGAATAGAACTATTTCCAATGACAGGAAAAAACATGTCTCAATTTACACTAAATAATAACTTTCCTAATACTCGGCCACGAAGAATGCGCGCCAATGATTTTTCGCGACGGTTAATGGCAGAAAATAAACTCAGTGCTGATGATCTTATCTACCCAGTGTTTGTATTAGAAGGCGACAATCGAGTGGAAGATATCGTTTCGATGCCAGGCATTCAACGTAAGAGTCTAGACAATTTATTAATTGAATTGGAACAGGTGGCTGAGTTAGGAATTCCTGCAGTTGCTTTATTCCCAGTGATAGATGATAAAAAGAAGTCATTGTTAGCGGAGGAAGCCTATAACCAAAATGGACTGGTGCAACAAGCGGTTAGTGCCATAAAGGCAAAATTTCCAGAGCTTGGTGTGATCACTGACATCGCTCTTGATCCTTACACCAGCCATGGGCAAGACGGCATTATTGATGATGCCGGTTATGTTTTAAATGATATCACTGTTGAAGTGTTAGTCAAACAAGCTCTAAGTCATGCGGCTGCAAGTGTTGATATTGTGGCACCTTCCGACATGATGGATGGCCGTATCGGGGCGATTCGACAGGCTCTCGAAAAAGCCGGTTATGTAAATACTAGAATTCTGGCCTATTCAGCCAAATATGCTTCTGCGTTTTACGGGCCGTTTCGTGATGCAGTGGGCTCCGGTGGCAACTTAGGCAAAGCCGATAAAAAAACTTACCAGATGGATCCCGCCAATGGCGATGAAGCTTTTCATGAAATCGCGCTCGATCTTCAGGAAGGTGCAGATATGGTGATGGTAAAACCGGGCATGCCTTATTTGGATGTGATTTATCGCGCCAAGCAAAACTTCAAAGTGCCGGTGATGGCTTATCATGTCAGCGGCGAATTTGCGATGTTAAAAGCGGCTTCGGCTAATGGTTGGATTGATGAAAAAAAATGTGTGCTCGAAGCTATGATAGGGTTTAAAAGAGCCGGGGCGGATGCGGTTTTGACTTATTATGCTAAGGATGTAGCTCGGTGGTTGAAGGAGGGGTAGTTGTTTTTTTATGGGCGCGTATGTCTCAAAAGTTCGAATAACAGACTAAAGAAAAAAGGCTTTTTCACCACAGAGGACACAGAGAAGAGAAAAAACGACTTAAGCGTATCTAAGTAACTAATTTTATAGTTTTTTGTTTTTAAGGTTTAACAGGGTGAAAATCGCTGCTTTATCAATCTGATTTATTCGCAAAGCCTTTCACAACCCAGCCGCCCGAGTGGCTACTAACGGGTTCATAAAACTCATGATGCGTCGGATAAGGG
>CAZOBX010000118.1:0-13117 GCA_964578045.1 uncultured Kangiella sp.
ATTAAATCCATTATAACTAATTGAAATATATAGATTTGATGACTGGATAGGGTAATGAAAATTAAATGGCTTCTAATTTTTTATAGAACTTAGAACTTAGAACCTATATTTCTGCTGTATTGGATAAGGATGATGGCGGAATAATAAACCCAGGAATATGGAGAAGTTTTTTTGGGACGGCTATTTCTGATTAGACTGTCGGGCGTTTAGGTTGATAACAAAAGATGATTAAAAAGGCTGTTACTCGGATATTGAGAATTGGAAAATAATAGAGATCAAACCAATCAATCTATTGAGAGCGAATTTTCCAGTCAAACGCTTCGGCTTGGAGAATATGTTGTCGATTTTAGTAATGGAGAACTCGTAAAACCAGATACTAGTCTGTTAACTATTCCACGAAAACCCTTAAGAATTCTTGAAATTTTGATCCTGAATAGAACTCGTGAACTTTCTGGTTTTGAGCTGCATGCTATTGCTTCAGGAAAAACAGAAACCGTTGATGCCACCACAAGGCAGCATATCAAAAAGCTTAGAGATATTTTTGATGATGCCGAAAAGAAAAAAATTAGCACTGGCCCTCGTGGCTATAGACTGACATTTCCCGTAAGCTCAAATAGAGTGAAATCGCCCGAAGACAAGCATCTTCAAAATACTGAGATTAACAGTGAAAATAATGCCCACTCTGTTATAGAAAATAAGGCCAATTCCTACCAAGTAAAATTTAAATCTCTATTAATTTCCAGTACTATCGTTTTATTTATTGCTGTTGGATTTTTACTCTTTTTATTTAATGAAAGTAACGATGGTAATATTAGCGCTCAATTTAACTTATCTAATACGCCATATAAACCCCTGACCTATCTTGATGGTATCGAGTTATATCCCGCGGCTTCACCTGATGGTAAATGGATTGTTTTTAACCATTTGAAGCGAGATTCGGATAAATGGCAAATTTATCTAAAAGATATGGTAACGGAGGAAATATTTCCACTGACCGATGGCAAATCAAGTGATAAATATCCTAAATGGTCATTGGACGGTAAACGTATTAGCTATACAAGGTTTACTCAAGGAGAATGTGATTTCATCGACTCTGAGTTTGATATCGAAAGAAAGCAATTGATTGGACGATTGGTAATGAAAACCTGCAATCCTGAGTCTTTAGGTGCACAAGCGATGCTTTGGAAGAATAATAAAGGCATGTTTTATGTTGAAGAAAGTTCATATTCTTCTCCAGGAATCGTCTATTCTTTTGCCTTTGATTCAAAGGCTAGCTGGCAAGTCACTTCTCCAGCACCAACGAGTAAAGGGGACTACTTTATTCAGCTTTCACATTCGGGAGACAAGCTCGCTGTGCTTAGGAGTAAAAATAATAGAGCGACCGAAATATGGCTTTACGATACTAGTACCTGGGAAAATCAATTAGTGGATACCGTGAATTATTTCATATTCAGAGTTAACTGGAACCACAATGACAAAAGTTTGGTCTATAAGAATGATAAGAATCAAATAATAGAAACAAATATCAATAACAAAACACAACAAGTTATTGCAGAGATAAAAATACCTTTTTATTTTCCCATTCTATTAAGAAATGCAGATAATAAATTGGCAATTATTGCTGGAGAGCCCTTTAGTACTAATATTCATAAGAAATATCTGGAGACATCAAAACAAGAAATTTTGATCCATTCTTCATTCAGGGAAAAATTGCCAACATCCTCGAAAGATGGAAGAAATTTGGCCTGGGTTTCTACACGAGGTGGACTTCCTCAAATCTGGCTTAAAAAGGGTGAAAAACAAGAAATAAGATTAACCGAGCTTAAGCGTTATACTGATTTTTCTTCATTGATTTTTAGCCCCAATGGTAAAATGTTGGGCGGCACTGCTGATGGTCATTATTTTATTTTTGATTTAAACAGCAAAAAATTCTTTTGGAGCCAAAATACGGCCTCTTATTACATTAATTTAGAATGGCGAGCTAATTCAAATCAAATATTCCTAACGCAGAACAAAAGTGGACATAGAGTTATATTAATTGTTGATATTTTTTCGAATAAAAAAGAAGTCTTTAATCAATTTTCAAATGCTTATTTGTTAAAGGAAAGTCTAGATGGGCACTTTTTGTACGGCTGGGATATCAATACCAGGCAAATTTTTAGATACGATACACTGTTAGACGAGACCCAATATTTCGCGATAAAAACGAACTCGATTCGAACCAATCAGTGGTCAATATCGGAAAAAGGCCTCTATTTATCAAGACAAGATGCTCAATATAATGAGCTAATTTATATAGAACACACTTCAAAAAAACCGCAAATTATCGACCAGAATTTTCATTCCAGAGCAATCAGTGTTCCAGCTCACGGAAACTGGTTGGTTTTTAGTCAAGGTTCTTCAGGAAACACCGAATTAGTCGCGCTCTAGCATAAATAACCTCCGTTTTACGTCAATTTTACGTAGATCTCACATCAATATTACAAACAAAAACCTATTAATTCAGTAACTTAGTTGCTAGGAAATCACACTTCTTCATTTCTAACTTATTGTAGTTGGGAGGTTACTAGCGATGTTATTGAATTATTGGGTTCTATTTTTTTCTAGCTTTTTTGGTGGGACTATCGACTCATCAGAAATGAAAAACCAGCAGCCTGTGCCTGTTGTCCAAAATGAGTCGGTAATACATGATAATTCTTGTAGCCCTTACCCTGAATGTAAGTTGTATTAGTCGAAGAATTCATTACCAGGTCTCGGTCAGTCTTTTGATTAGATTAGCAATTATTTGAACTAGCAATGTCCATTTAAGGTATACCAGTGAGCGAACCTGAAAAAAACAACACCATAGTTGTAGAGAGTAATCATCGAGAGCCTATAGAAATAGCGCATAAAAAAGCTAAAGAGGTTTTCACTCATGTCTCTAATATAAATTCAAATACTAATGGGAGTATTCACTTCTTTGTTATTGTGCCTGATAAAGAAGGAATAATATCGGCGCATGTTTTACTGGAACCAAATATTCGACAAACTTTTATTGAATGGTGTTTTGCTGAGAATGAAAAGGCTCACGCTGAGATTTATAAAATTGATATTATCAAATATTAAAAATTCAATTTTATTCAGTATCCAGTGGGTAATTAAGGTATTTGATTTGGCACCCTTTTTTTGTAAGTGAAATTAAAAGTTATAATCATTCAAAATCTCAATTACGCAGGTCGCAGCTGATTATTGATCAACTTGAAAATGGCGGGGTCGCTCTAACTTATAATGATTTAATAGGAGCAGAATATAAATGGAAAACTCGTGGAGCGGAGCAGGTATATAAACTACTCGGCAAATTAACTCATGTTGAGATAATCAAATAATTTTATATTTACATATTTTTGTTTAGCTGTTAGATTTAATATCTTATAACCAATTTCTCTTCCCAATACCACTCAGCAGCTCAAACGACAAGTCGTTAAGATGGCTCGCTTGATAAAACAAACAGACAGATTAAATCAAAAGCAACGCAAGCAAACTTATACAATTGCATTATTAGAAGAGAAAAATGTCGGTTGTCGTTGGACTGTCGGACGTTTAGGGAAGTTGCAGAGAATAATTAAGACTGGTGGAAGGGGAAGGGATAGTCAATTTTGTGGGGCCTATAAAAATCGGCTTAAAGAATTATCAGAGCAACATTGTCAAAATCAAACGTCTGCCTTTGCTGAAGTTTGTGTTTGAGTGGATGGCATCTGGCCAGGTAAGACATGATCCCAGCCAATTAGAGGTAGTTTTAACTAAGCAGGAAAGAGTTGTAACCTAAAAATCAAATGATTGTATAACTTGGCGATCATTTGTTAAAAAAAACGAGGGGCAATAGAATGGAAATACTACACAAGATATGGGTTGTTATTAAAACGACAGCGAGAATTTTCCATCAATCAAGATTCAGTTTTATCATTGTTCTTCTAACCGTTATTTCGTTAGAGTTTGTAGGGCAAATAAAAGATATCCTGGTGGGATTAAGTCATCCAGAGTCTACTGCACAAGTGGTGTTTTTTGTTTTGGCGGTTAATTGGCTAGCCTTTCAGAGTTGGGGCTGGGCTCGATACATTTATAATCAGACTTACCTTACTAACGACGCCGAGCGAGGTGAAAAAGGATATCAACGATTTCTAATTGATTGGTTACCGCGTTTATACGCCGTGGTGACTTTTGTCGCGGCCTACCGTGCGGCTACAAGGGCACAGGTTGATAATGTTGCCTACGGCATTATTGCCGTCGGTTTACTGGTGTTGGCATTTCTCATCTATCGTCGCGAGATTGTTAAAAAATCTGCTGCACTGCTCAAATGGTTTTCAGGAAAAGTAATATTTTATTTCACATTAGTGGTTATGGCTGTAACCACTGTGGCGGCGATTTGGTCACCGGTTGGATTTGGTCACTTGTTAGGTGCCGGCGCGGTGGTTTTTCTTGGGCTGGGTAGTATTATTCCAGTTGGCACTATATTGGTCAGCATGGCGCGTAAAAATGGGTTTCCGGTGGTCGGTGCGATGTTGCTACTCGCAGTGATATTTAGTCCGTTTAATGATAATCATCGTGTGCGCGAAATTGAAGGGCAAAAGAGTCATACGGATTCCCTGACACTACAACAGAGTCTGGATACCTGGCTGGCACAACGGGATTCAAGCAAACCGATGGTATTAGTGGCGACCGCTGGCGGCGGTTTACGGGCGTCCTATTGGACCGGCGTTATCATGGGGCGTTTTCAGGATAAGATCCCAGGGTTTAATAAACAGGTGTTTGCGGTCTCTGGGGTTTCTGGCGGAAGTGTTGGTGCGGTTTTTTATAATGGGGCATTGGTGAATGATTCTGACTGCGCCAAAGGTGCATCTGCTCCACCCTGTTTTGAAAATAAACTGCTCGAATCGATTGGTCAGGATTATCTAGCCGCAACAGTGACGTCTATGTTGTACGGTGATTTAATCCAACGCTTTTTACCTTTTCCGGTTTTTAGTGATAGGGCTGCGGCATTGGAGGAATCCTGGGAAGCGGGGTTTGCGCGAATTTATCCGAATGCGGATTGTGGACTGGAGAAAAGTTTTACCAGTTTTTATAAAGCAGATGCTTGCGGCAAACAGCAGTGGTTACCGCGTTTATTAATTAATGGTACCTATGAAGAAAGCGGCCGGCGTTTATTAACCACGTCATTTAAAGTTGAACCAACGACCTTTTTAGACACCCATGATTTTTATCAATTGAACGGTCAGGTGGCACTTCGCGCGAGTACCGCAGCGCTCAATTCGGCGCGGTTTTCTTATGTGAGTCCGGCGGGGACATTTGGAAAAGAAATCGGCGATAGTTTTGACCCTACCGGCCATGTGATTGATGGAGGATATTTTGAAAATTATGGGGCCAATACGCTGACCAATTTGATTGATTGGATTAAGCGCAGCTCTAATGACCCGACGGTTAGTCCAGAATATGGTGACCCGTTTTCGGGTGGTTTGATAGTGATTGCTATTAGTAACGATTCGAATATTCCGTTGCAGCAATATGATATTTCGGCGGTGCCTGCTACTGCTAAATCTAATAGCTTTATGAATGAAGTGTTGGCTCCTATTGTGGGGATGGTTAAAACGCGTGGTGGTCATGGGATGTTGGCCTATAAACAATTAGCGCAGTATTCGAAACAAATTAATTCTGATTTATATGCTACTGGTTCTGCGGCCGATTCTAGAGTAGGTGTAGACATGGTTCATTTTTATCTGGCGCCTAAGTTAGGGCAGCCACCGCCGCTTGGTTGGATTTTGTCGGAGCAGGCGAAAGAGAATATGAAGAAGCAGATTACTGAGGAGCATAATTGTTCTGGGTATAGGCAGATATTGGAACGGTTTGGGGGAGAAGGTGATAGTCCGGAATGTGAAATTTCCGAAGGACGTGATTAGGTCTGGCGTGATTAGGGTTGGCTTGAATGTGGCAATGCAAGACTTGACGCTACAGCTCTAAGACTTCAATGATCGGAGCCTGGTTAATGGATAAAAAAGGATGTGGCATGGAATGAGCTGATCACATTGAGTTTTTAATCAGTATTTGTTTGTATTTGTGGGAATTATATTTTACTTTTTATCAATTTAAAGGAGTTAAATTAAGATGACTAATCAATATACGTTAGAAGACGATAGAGCAACTATTGTTCATGAGCTTAAAAAATTAATCGAAGATAACAGCTGGCAAAATGATTTTCAAGAGGCCATTGATGAAGCACATAAATTGGATCTTCCCATTATCGGCGGCATTACTACGCTGAAAGAATATTACGACTATATCCACGGTTTTCTCCACTGGACGCCGAAAGAAACAAAAGACGATCCGCGCCTGGTTTATGATCATTTAGTGGCCTTTTACTTTTTTATGCAGTTTCCATCGGTCAGAAAACATCAATCCCCAATCACCCCAGAAGCTTCAAAGTCTAACGCAGAGTTAACACCCTTATCCAAGTGGATAGTCAAATGCGCCGATACCTGGGGCGCTTACCTTGATACTCCGGAATCGGCTAAAGAGGTTGAGACCTTTAAGGATGATCCCTGGTTTAACTGGGATGAATACATGCCGCCACCAAGTGGTTATCTCACCTTTAACGAGTTTTTTGCCCGTCACACCAAACCCGGCATGCGTCCTATAGCAGGCATAGATGATGATAGCGTTATCGTTTCTCAAGCTGACTGTACGATGGTTGGATGGTGGCAGATAGGCGAGAACTCCAATATTAATTTGCAGCAATCGAATAAAAAAGGTGTGGTCATTCAGAGCAAGATTTTTAGTTACTCAATTGAAGAGTTATTAAAAGACAGTAAATACGCCGACCGTTTTAAGGGCGGCATTTTTATGCACAGTTTCCTTAACTCGACGGACTTTCATCGCTGGAACAGTCCTGTGCGGGGTAAGGTTCTTGAATCGAAGGTTATTCAGGGGCAAGCCTATTTAGGTGTTGAGGTGGTTAAGATTATTGATGCCAATGGTAAAGAGCGGAATCACTTGTCAGCACAAGATGGTACGGGGTATCAGTTTAGTCAGACACGGGGTTTAATTGTGATTGATTCTCCTTTTGGTCTGGTTGCGTGTTTGCCTATGGGCATGGCGCAGGTTTCATCGGTGACCATTACCGCGGAAGAGGGAGTGACCTTAAGAAAAGGGGAAGAGTTGGGGTATTTTAAATTCGGTGGATCGGATTTTGTTTTGTGTTTTGAGCGAAGTTCCAATGTTCAAATCACAACCCAACCGAATGTACATGTGCAGCAGGGGACTTGTATTGGCAATGCTTATCCGTATTCCATGAAGCCATAGGTAGCCATAGTGAGATAAGCCGAATCAAGTTGATTTGATTCGGCTTTTGAAGTGGTAAGGATGGTTATAAAAAATTATCGGAGTTGATGCTAGATAGTATTTATGGGGGAAACTTCTTTTGAGTTTGGGTGATGTCTTAGTGGATAGAGATGATGTGGCAATGAAAGATTTGACGCCATAAGATGTTCTGACCCCATAAGATGTTCAGATAGTTCACTTGCTTTCAAGATTAAATAAGCGCTAGTATAAGTTTTGTATTATCAGCGGAGAAAAAGATGAAAGATTGTAAACTTTGTGGTGCACAGACCGAAGATATATTCTTTGAACTTGAAACAATGGTTATAGATATGATTCGCAAAGAAAATCCAGAGTGGGTGGAAGCAGATGGCGTCTGTAAGCGTTGTATTGAACATTATAAAGGCTTGGATGACGCATTCGAAATATTAGATAGTTAGATGAATTAGTGGGGTCAAGTCCTGACCCCAAAGATTTCGAAAGAGTGTTTGATTTTTTAAAACTTGGATTTGCTCAACTTAAAGGAAAGAAAAATGGAATATGTTAAGGTGACATTTAAACAAGATAGAGCAGTAATCATGGACGACCAGGATAACGGTCGCACCAACGAAGTCCTTCGGGTGGGCGCAGGGATTCATACTTTTACCTTAGGTGGCGAAAAGAATTTTTCTCCGGAAGAAATTACTTGTGAGGTTTCTGGCACTAGCGAGATTGAACCTAAAGTGATCCAATTTGAGGCGAATGATAATGAATAAGTCAGTCACCAAACCTTCAATCCTAAATAATTCAATCAAGTTTGTGTTTGCCTTGCTGGTGCTAGTGGTGTCTGGTTGTGCGTCTTACCAGAAAAATTTACCGCTTCAACAGGTTCAGCCGGACAAAGGGTATCGTTATCAAGTGCTTGATGAAAAGAGCAAAGATAATACTGACAGTCTGTTTGTGGTTGTCAGTTTTTCTGGCGGTGGTACTCGCGCGGCAGCTTTGTCCTACGGTATTTTAGAGAAATTAAAAAATACACCCATTGTATGGAAAGGGGTGTCTAAGTCTTTGCTGGATGAAGTGGATATTATTTCTTCGGTGTCCGGTGGTAGTTTTACTTCGGCCTATTATGGGCTTAATCGAGATGCGATTTTTAACGGTGATTATGAGAATAACTATCTAAAAAAAGACATTGAGCATGATCTTTTTTTGCAGCTGTTAAATCCGATCAACTGGTTTAAGTTGCTATCACCGGATTATGGTCGCAGTGATTTGGTTAATGAGTATTATGAGGAACATTTGTTTGGGCATAAAACGTTTGCTGATTTGCAAAAAAACGGTAAGCCGTTTTTGATGATTAACGGCACGGACATGACCACTGGCGGCCAGTTTCCTTTTATTCAGGATCAGTTTGATCTCATTTGTTCCGATTTATCGTCTTATCCGGTCTCAAGAGCGGTGGCTACTTCATCGGCATTTCCGGGATTGTTAACGCCATTAACTTATAAAAATTACGCCGGCGATTGCAATTATAAGGAACCGACCTGGGTAAAAAATGGTGCTTTGTCTGGCTCTTTTAATCCTAAATTAGTTCAGTTTGTGGATGACCGACGTTCTTATTACGTGATTAATCCGGAAACTGGCAAGAGAGATTATGTGCATATGATGGACGGTGGGGTTGCGGATAATATCGGTATGCGAAGTGTGGCCTTTGGTTTGGAAAATGCAGGGCCATCTTACAGTCTGTTAAGGCGGATCAACAATAAGGAAATTGAAAAATTAGTGGTGATCGTTGTGAATGCAGCAACGGACCCGGCAACGGGGTTAGATAAGTCTGCATCGGTACCAGGATTAGTGACCACGGTGATTACTTCGGCGACAGTCCCTTTGGATAACTATACCTTTGATACCATCTCTCGTACGGAAAATGCGATCGATGTGTTTTCAAAAGATATTGGAAGGGTGGAGGCTTGTAATAGGGTATTGAAAGATAAATGTCCTGCGGCGCGGCCATTGCAAGCGCCGGGAGAGATTGATAGTTATGTGAGTGTGGTGACCTTTAATAGTATCAGTGACCCAGATAAGCGGTTTTGGTTTAAGAATTTGCCGACGAATTTTAATGTGCCTCCGGAGACGGTAGATAAGTTGATTAAGGTGGGAAAGGATTTGTTAGGGAAAACTGAGGGGTATGAGGAGTTGGTTAGGGATATTGGAAAATAGTAATTGTAGGCAATTACTATATGGACTATGTCTTACAGGCTTTTAAAAGATATCTAGTTTGCATTGACTTCTTTAGGCGAATGACATTTGTTTGTGTGGGATATTGACTTCATAGTGACTGTCTGAAATATCTTGTGGTCAAAATGCAAAGTTGTATATGGGTTCTTACTGAACATAATTAAGGTTAAATTTCATCAAGCATCAGAAGGAGATTGAAAATTGGGAACACGTGAATATCACTTATACAGAGCTAAATTTATAAAGCCGACTCAGCTGCCATTGCTTGGAGTAGAAAAATCTTCCGCGGAATTGTTCCTCGAATCTATCATTAATAAGCCTGAATACACATTGGCCACTGGCAGCGAATGGCATTTGGGAAACGTTCACTTATTTAGTGAACACTCAGGTTCTTTTGCAGTTGGAAGGACCACGAAAACTACAGTTGAAAAATTCGACAAAGAAAGTGGTGATTTTGGTGATGAACTAGACGATTCTGGGCCATACACGATAGTGGTTTTTGACTCTAGAGTTGGTCTCTTGGGAATCGCGAAAAAATCTAAGCTTGCACCAAATGCTGCAAGTATCGCAAGAAGAATCAAGGACCTTATAGCCACAACTAAAACAGTTGTTGATTCTGGTGTAGATGTAAGAATTGACATTATTCCTGATCCCGAAGACTTCTTAGAAAAGCTAAAATCTGCTTATTCAATCAGTAAATTTCGCGCGACATTTACTGGTCCAAATCCGGTTGATGCCGATGAACTTTTCCAGAAGCCCTTATCTGTTTACGCCCAAGAAATGGGGGCTTCGTCCGGGGTACTTGAAGTGGTTGGCGATGGATTAAATGAGGAAGTTGCTGAGTCAGTAGCTAAGTCAACAGCTGCCACAGGAAATACAGCCTCGGCTAGAGTGGTTCCTTCCAAAGGAAAAAAAGCAAAAAATATTAAAATGAAAGATGAGGCAGTCGTTGTTAGCGTTGAACAAGAGGCGTCTAGTTCAGATGTTTTAGAGCAAATGCTAGTTGAATATTCGAGGGTGAAAGGATGATAAAAGAGATCGAGTTAAAAGATCCTGATCATCTAATACGATCCTTAAATGATCTGCCAAATAACTACATATATAGAGGGCACGCGGACTCTAGTTGGAAGTTAGAATCTACTCTAGAAAGGACCTTAGGGAAAAACTGGTCAAAGGAATTGGCCGGCAAATTTGAAGATCATTACCTTAATCTATTCAAATCCAAATATCATATCTATAACGACAATGAACATGAGCCAAAAAGCAAGTTGGCTTGGTTGTCTGTGATGCAGCATTACGGAGCTCCCACACGACTTATTGATTTTACAGAAAGTCCATACGTGGCGCTATACTTCGCTTTAGAAGCATATAATCCATTGCTCCAGAAGGACTTGGCAATATATGCTATCGATTACGCTTCTATCATGGACACGTCATTAAGTTTTATTTCTAAGTGTGACTCAGGTTTTAATAAACAAAGATCAGACATAATTGGCCACCAAGACGAGCTCTTCGATGAAGTTGTGGATCGATTCTCATACGAAATTGTATGGATAACAGAGCCGTTGGAATTAAACGCTAGGATTGATCGACAATCTGGGATGTTTCTAATTTCAGGTGATAAAGAAAAGAGGATTGAAGAACTACTATCTCTTGAAATTTATAATGATGTTAATGTTACAAAGTATGTTGTTCCACACAGTATTTATGAAAACATATATGCTCTTTTACGGAAAATGAACATCAATGCAAAAACGATATATGGTGACTTAGGTGGTCTTGCCAAGTCGATTAAGATGGATATGCAGGTACACGCAATTTAGCAAAGCGCTACACACGGGTAAATTATTAGAGAACTATCGATATGTATAACCTTTTAGTAACGGCAACGGATTCGGCTGATATTTTTGGGTTTCATAGTATCAATCTTATATTCTATTTTTTTCTATGTTGCTGGTAACCCTGGTAAAAGTCCAGAGTTTGTGTCTTCGCTGTATTTCTCTTTTACCACGTTTGTAACATTAGGATACGGCGACCTATCGTATGGTGCGGAGCGGTGGATTATGAGGCTAATAAGTACTTCGGAGGCTTGGACTGGTGCATACTAATTGCGGCCTATGTTGGCGTTCTCGGACGAAAAGTAATTAGGCATTAGTGAGTGGCGTATAACAAGGGGTTTAGAGCCCATCCCCTCCAAATTAACCTTAGTTAAGATGGGTGAGCAACGATACGCACGTTAGCTATGAAGCCTAGTTAGCATGGCCCTCACTTTCGACAGCTGCCATCCCATTGGGTTTAATTTTTTATCTTGAATTTATAAGACGCAGCATTTTATGTAACCGCTCTTCTTTTGAACCAGATAAACTAACGTAAGGTATTTGCAATAACTTTAGGTTATTTAAGATGCATAGTGATACCAATTCTCGATATTTTTCGTCCTCATCACGAATACCATCCGATACGTTAGGGAATTCAATTGGTAGATAAACGTATAGTTCGAAACGTTGCGCTTCAAGTAAGCATATCTGCTTTAGCAGATTAATAACGTATGCTGGGACGCCACGCCCCAATGTCTGGTTAACCTCGGCATATGACAGTGTATCCAATAACGTACGATCTGAAATTAAAACCTCACGATTGGATGAAAAACCCAGATTCTCTATCTCTAATTGATCGGCAATGAGGTTCGCATATGCATCAAGAGTTGCCTCTTTTCCTAGAGGAAACCCCCTGTTTATTACGCCTCTGGCAATCTCTTGTATAGTAAATACACTAATATCTAGCTTACTTTTGATAGCGTTGACTAGCGTTGATTTACCTGTGCAATGACTACCCGTTATTGCATATCCTATCGACACTGAAAACCATCCTACGTTTTTATTTTTCTGGGTCTATAACTAAACCAGATAAATGGTGTATCGATAAAAGCTGAAAGTGTTTTTATCGCAACTCCAGAAATAAATAGATCCAACAAAATTTCATAGTCGTACCAATAAGAAAAGGCTAGCAATACAAACAATGCTTGGTCAAAAAGCTGACCAACAAAAGTACTTATATTGTTTCTCAGAATGATTGCAGTTTTAGATGGCCATATAGCTTTAAGGTATGAGTAAATTTCAATATCAATTCGTGTAGATACAAGATATGCAATAAGAGAGGCAATAGCTATTAAGTTACTAAATGAAAAAATCGTAGATAATGCCTCACTTTGTTTTGATGCGATCTCAGGATACGGAAACAGCGCAACTACAGGACCAAGGAGTATTACCCAAATAAGTGAAAAGAAACCTAGATTTAGTACTTTTTTAGCCTCATCTTTTCCATAGTGTTCACACAGTAAATCTGTTGCCAAGAATATACCTGCATAGGTGGCATTTCCAATAGTCGTGGTAAATCCAAAAACTATAATCAATTTACTCGAAATAAAATTAGTAAATAATAAATTAGAAATTACTGAAGCATAAAGATATTCTTTTCCGAGCTTTGCTGCAAAGGCAACAAGCATTAAATCTGCAACCAAAAAAGAGATGAATAGAACTTCATTTGTCATTATTCC
>CAZOBX010000118.1:13127-17108 GCA_964578045.1 uncultured Kangiella sp.
CATTTTACCAAGTAATCCTTGTATTAAAATTGAAGTTCATTCTGAGGGGATGTTTCTAATTTTAGTTTGTCTTGAATTTCCGCAGCATAGTTTTCAATGTCACCAAGTAAAGGGGTAGCACGCCATTCACTCAGTTCAGATTCAAAAATGCTTGGGAAATCAAAAAGCACATATATTGGTTTAGATTGCGCAAATGCTACGGCAATCTCAGCAAATGTACTTGGCCCGATATAATTGTCTATACCATGTTTTTTAGGGTTCACTACTAATATAGATTGAGTTCTTGGATCACGAATTCTCTTTAAATGTGCATAGGCCTCTAGTCGTCGTTGCTCTGAGAAGCTAACTAACGATTCGTTTGTTGTTTCCGGAGGGGATGGAGGTATGGAGTATATATGGTGCCCTAGGAGTTTATTACTCACTTCTATTAGCATGTGATAAAAAGAGAGCGAACCACACAATACAACCCTTCTCGAGTTTTTACTTATAGTAATGTTCTTTAGGTTGTCGCGATCATTCATAGCAATTTAATTCACAACTCCCATGGGAATTCAGGCCAATTCATATACTGACTCCCAATATAAAATATATTTTTTTTGAAAAACTCGGCATTAGGCCTATTTGGGCATCCAATCCAATCTGCGGTGATTACGACCCGAATCTGGTTCGGATTGAATGGATAAAGTATTTCGCATGCCTTATCGATAGTTTTTCCACTCCCAACCGCACAATCAATCAATAGTACATTTTTTCCCGATATGGACGTATAATCTTGTCTATTGTCATGGTTTATTGGGTCTTGTGAATTATGCTCATTTGACCCTTCGCCTGTTCCCCTCGAGATATAGATCGTTCTTACATCCCTCATATCCAGTAGATAAGCTAAATGAGTAAGCGAAACTAAACCACCACGAGTTACACCAATCAATATATCAGGATTATACCCGCTATGTTGAATATCCTTCACAAGTTTTCGGTGTGTATTATCAATCTCAGCCCATGATATAGAATGAGGATCATGTACATTAGTTTGCTTATTCATCCTCTGAATCTCTAACTGGAATGGTGTCTGAAATAATTAGCTTTAATAAATATCTAGTGGCGTTTCTCATTGCTAATCTCCTGTACAACCCTTTACTGTGATCTTCAAGCTGGCTTTTTCCTTCATCGCCATAATCTGAAATGCCTCTTATTATGATATGCGGAATTGGTTTCACTCGATCATGGGATGCTAAAGCTAAACCTGCAGCTTCCATCTCCAAGGCTTTAATTGATTGATCTCTGGTATGTAGCCACTTAGCAAATGCTTTTGATGCTCCCATAACAGGACCAGAAGCCAGGTTTACTCGGTAAACCGATGGTGAATTTGCCTCCTTTTTGTTTGTTTGATTTAGTTCACCAAATATTCTAGATGCATCTCTAACGGATTCATCTTGCCATTGGATAAACAGGTTATTTGAAACAAACTCAAAATCTTTAATTGCTTCTATTTCCGCATGTGGTGCTCGGTAGACAGACCCTCGATGTGATAAATTAAAAGAATCATCTTTTGATTCATCTGCTGTAGCTTTCAAATTCGACGCATAAGCATCAACTTGTTTTGCAATAACAACATCACCAAGTTCTAGGTCGTCTGATAAACTTGCAGCAATACCTAGCATTATTACTAACTTTGGTTTCCATTTTTCAATAGTCTGTCCGGCAGCATGCGTTACTTTATCTGGCCCCATATCGCCAATCAGTCTTATTATACAGCCCGTGTGTTTGCCTGCGTTCGAGTTAATTTCAAAATAGTGGTCGTGACCGCCTAAAATAGTATTCTTATGATGTTGTAACTCATTAGGTATTATATCTACGAATTCTCTAAATTCCTCGTCTAGCGCAACAAATATTGCTATAGATATATCTTTTGCATTGCTTGGATGTGTATCACGGCGGACCATATAGTACTCCATTTTGACCTGTGCATTGGTTGCACCATCTTTGATTTCACTGACTATTGCCTCCCACAATGGGCTTTCACGAAGAGATATAATATCAACAGGTTCTACACTTACAATCTCTTTAAGAAACCCAATTTCTCTTGATAGTTGTATTATCTTTTTATATGGAAGGCATGGGGCATATGTTTGAATTTCATGGCTAGGCTCAAGCCAAACTAACTCTGAAATTACGCCCGCATTAAGTTCATGTGTGAAACTCTCAAAATAAAGTTGATTAATCACATTATGTAGGCAATTTTCTTCATGAAGATTGTTTTTATCATCAAAAATATGTTCTGCTACATTGTCTACAATAAACGCTTTTGTACATATTTTTTCTGGAACTAATGACCATCTGTTCTCAATGTCCGAATGTACTTTATACCTAGTGGATTCGAACAGGCTAGGTACGTTCCCATGCTCTAAGATTGCACGCCAATTAGTTATAATATCACTTGTCGCACTGTTTTTCTTAGTTACGAACGGAGGCAGACTATTAATGCAAAATCTTTTATAAGCAATTTTCTGCAATTTATTTGACTGATACTGCTGATGCTTGTTCCATATGAATTCTTCAATATTCGCCCCCCCACCAACAGCTTGAATGTGCCCAAAATTAAAAAGCATTTTGTAAGGCTGAACTATTTCCCTACAAAACTTTGATTCCATATATGAGGCAGCCGTAATATAAACACACTCACTACCTATTAATGCAATTCTAGTTGCAAGTGAAGCTTCTTCTTTTAATCTTTTATATTGATAATTGATTCCTTTAATATCAAGAAAATGTATACCCAAATAATGCAAGAACACTCGAGGTGTAATGCAGTAACGATTCTTCTCTCCAGGGTTCATTTCATACTCATGGTCTTGTTTTAAAATACCGTAGCCGTTCTATTCAGAAACTAACACTATTCTAAACTAATTCCAGACAATCTCTTACAATCTTTTGAGAGATATCTATTTTGTGTTGGCTTCTTTAGGCGAATGCCGGTTGTTTGTGTGGGATATTGACTATGTAGTGACTGTCTGAAATTTGTCATCGACAATAAAAACAAAGAATTTCATATCCTTATACAACACTTTTTCTTTTATTCATCGCTTGAATAATGTCAATGCCGTCGTGCGGATCAATGCCCAGCTCTTCGCAATATCTGACAAATTCGCAAACATCAAGACGCCGCTCTTGATGTTCCACTCGTTCGATCAAAGAATGGGCTTTTCCTAGTTTTTCTGCTAATGAACGCATAGATATATTGGCATTCTCTCGTGACTTTTTTAGCCATTCCACTAATGCTGTATTTTCGGGTGAGAAAATTGTCTTTTTCATCCAGCTAGAATAAATCCCTAGACGCATGTACTCAAAATGAGTACAATTGTCAATATCGTACCATTTTGAGTACTGTCGCAAGCGAGTCGAAGATTACGAATAACTTCAACATACCACCACATCATTACTGGAAAGTAATATACCTCGCTCGACAATGGTTTGGCGAACCAATGCTGTTATACGGAGAGACTTAGCCCGGAAAATCATGATAAAGAGAATTCGGCCAATTATTATTAATGGATATTGATTTTGAATTCATTGACAAAGGTTGTCAGCTTGCAGAGTACGAGTTTAAACAACACAAAAGCTTTTCTCGTAGCGTTTATAGCGGGGTGGCTGTCGCTATAAAATGTCAACATCAAAAAGATCTATTAAGAGGTGGCTAATGTCTAATAAAACGAAAATGAATGAGGTAAAGGCAGAAGAAATGATTCAATCAGTGATTGATTGGTTGGTTAGTGGGGCGCAAGGAACGGATATTGATGAAAAATACTGCTTTGGCACCATTCCACAAGATTTGGCGTTGGGCTTTGCTCAGGAAATACTTGAGTCTGTGGGTATTGAAGCTTGTATGTTAGTCGATATAGCTCGTCGTCTGTCAGTTGATAAGAGTAGCACCACTTCACCCCTTTCAATTTTAATTCATTGAACTGGAACGATTCAAAATAA
>CAZOBX010000119.1:0-17020 GCA_964578045.1 uncultured Kangiella sp.
GTTTGATCCAGAACATAGAGTGCGATAACTTTTTTCTTTTCTTGATTTTCCCCTATTAGGAGTATTTCATGATTGGAATTATTGATGAAATTAGCGGTAAAAATGGAGTGGGTAATTTCAAAATCGATTTCAAATTCTATTTGATCAAAATATTGTTTTTTCTTTTTCGCATGGAGCTGACCAGAGTTAAGAACGAACACAAATAAGAACAGGAATAAGTTTGTTGCCAATTTCATTGAAGATGACCTTTTTAATCGATAATGCGAATTGCAAAAAAGTATTATAGAGTATTTAGATGAACGAGGGCTTAATTAAGTCTGTCAATTCAACATAACTCATTGAAAAATTCGAAGCCCCTCTCTCTAACCCACTCCCGGAGGGGAGAGAAAGAGTCTCCTCAAAATAGACGGTGTTTAATATTTAAAGTTCCCCACGCAAGGCACTATTTGGTAATGGCCAAAGGCGCAAACGATTGGCAGGTCGGCATGATTTCTAATCGATTGATATTCACATGCTGGGGTAAGTTAGCACACCAGAAGATACTTTCTGCGATATCTTCACTAACTAACGGCTCAATCTGATCATAAATCGACGCTGCTTTTTGTTTATCACCGTGAAACCTGACTTCTGAAAACTCCGTTTGCGCCAAACCCGGCTCTATATTGGTTACGCGAACCCCGGTGCCGGCTAAATCAGCCCTCAAATTAAGACTGAACTGTTCTACAAAAGCTTTGCTGGCCCCGTAAACATTGGCGCCCGGATAAGCGTAACTGCCTGCTATCGAGCCTAAATTAATGATATGGCCTGATTTATTCTCAACCATCAGCGGCAAAATGGCGCGTGTTACTCGGGTTAAACCGGTAATATTGGTGTCGATCATCGTCTGCCAATCAGATAAATTCGCCTGATGGGCCGCTGATAATCCCAGCGCCAGCCCGGCACTGTTGATCAGTAAATCGATGACTAAATTCTTTGAATTGATAAAGTCCATCAAAGCACTAATCGAATCCGGCTGGGTGACATCCAGTGGCTGGATCAGACAATTTTCTTCGCCTAATTGGATTTGTAATTGCTCTAGCCTGTCAGTACGTCTGGCCGCAGCAAGCACTAACCAATCATTAGCCGCAAATTGCTTAGCACAAGCCAGGCCAAAGCCGGAACTTGCACCGGTTATAATAACTAGTTTACGATTGTTCTGGTTTAGATTATCCTGATTTGAAAATTTTTGCTGAGCCATATTTGCCTCGGATGTCTTTGCTTTAACCTGGGTGATATATCTAAAAAAGTTAAAAATGGAGAATGGTGTCTATGGCAACCTATGCCATTGGTGATATTCAAGGATGTTACCAGAGTTTTAGTAAACTTTTAAAAAAAATCCAGTTTGATCCATTGCACGATCAATTGTGGATCGCCGGCGATATGATTAATCGTGGCCCTGAATCTCTTGCCACCATGCAATTCTTGCTAGACCACCAAACCCAAATTCGCTGTGTTTTAGGCAATCATGATTTACATTTTTTGGCGGTTGCTTTTGAATGTCGCAAGATCCATGTAAAGGACACCTTCGATGATATTTTATCCTCTCAGCAAAAAGATGAAATCGTTGCCTGGATGGTCAAACAGCCACTCGCCTATTTTAATGCTGCTTTCAATACCCTGATGGTCCATGCCGGGCTACCCTTCAATTGGTCGCGAGAAGACGTACTACGTTATTCTCAGGAAGTAACCGATAAATTAAAGTCATTCAGCTGCGAACAGTTTTATTTGTCGATGTATGGCGATCAGCCGGATATTTGGCATGATGGTTTACAAGGCATGGATCGGCTGAGATACATCACAAACGCACTCACCAGAATGCGTTTTTGCCGAACCGATGGCAGTTTGGAACTGCACGCAAAGTCCTCACCGAGTGCGGAAAATTCGCATCTGGTACCCTGGTTTGAATTAGATAATAAGCAATTTCAGGGTGATATTGTTTTTGGTCACTGGGCATCACTGCAAGGCAATTGCTCCCAGGCTAATATCCACGCCCTCGATACTGGCTGCGTCTGGGGTGGCGCTCTGACTGCGCTTCGATTGGAAGATAAAAAGCGTTTTAAGGTCAATTCAGTCGAATTTTAGGCTATCAGTCAACAATTCCTGGGTGACAAATACACTTTTCGCGATTAGAATAGGGCCCATCAACATAAAAACCAATAGAACCATAGGGATAGCCGTGAAAATTCAACTAAATTCTAACTATTTTTTAATTACTATTATTGCTCTTTTAGCAAGCAGTAGCCTTTGTGCGCAAGATTTCAGAACCAAAGAAAAATTAACCTTCAAAAACGAGTTTCGCTATTTTATGGAAGGCGCGCTGCACAAAGGCACTGATAACACCGAAAATATTCCGCTCTATGAGAGAAACGGCGATTTTTTCTATAATGGGGTGGAGTTAGCGGTGGTTCAAATTGCACCGGGCTCCGCTTTCGACCAGGTATTTAGAGATAAAATAGAAGCCGGTGGTTATTTTCGCGGTTCCTTTGGCGCGGAATTTCCTGTGGCAGAGAATCTGTCTTTTTCAACCGCGGTTGGATTCCTATACGATGAAATTACCGGCGAATTAGGCGATGGTTCCGGTAGAGGCTATGCCAGTTTTCGCACCACCCAAATCGATTTTATCGGGTTTTACATTTACAAACGCCACCGCATCGGCCTCGGCGGAAGCTTCCACTACAATCCGAAATTTGATTACAAAGAAACCGGTAACGGCTTTCAAATGCACGGTGTTTATCGTTTTTCAAACTCGGTTGGCGCGGTTATCCAATATGACTATTTGGTCAGCGAGAATACCTCAATGGGAATCCGCTATACCGATATTTCCTACGATTTTGAAAGTGTCAGTATTAGCGATATTGTGAATGGTACTGGCGACAATTTTACAACCACTTGTGCTGAATTTATGGTGCTTAATTGCGATGATTTTATTGATGCAAGTAGTATTAGCGGTCACTTAACCTATCGATTTTAACTCCTTTAAAGCCAATCAATCATGACCTCATCAATCAGTCTCTATGCTGGGAAAACAGCGCTCAAAGAGATCCTTAAAAATGGTTTATCAAGTGAGCAAATTATTGCGATGGCCGGCGCTTCAGGTGGCCCCAAGTGGTTTACCCTATTTGGTCTGGATAAATATCTCTTTGGTGAATTTTTTTCCTCCCGAGAAAAACCATTACACACCATTGGCTCATCCGCTGGTTCTTGGCGGTTAGCTTGTTTTGCGCAAGATGATCCAGTTGCCGCAATTAAGCGATTAGCTCAATACTATTCCAACACAAGCTATTCCGAAAATCCTGACGTTAATGAAATCAGTGATAAAGCCGATGATTTATTAAGGAAAGTACTGGGTGAGAATGGCGCACAGCAAATCGCAGAAAACTCGATCATACAGAGCCACTTTATCGTTGCCCGCGCGAAAGGACTAACCGCTTCAGAAAATAAGAAATTACAAATGACTGGGCTGATCTGCTCGGCCAGCTTAAATGCGCTTTCAAAAAGATTACTGCATCTGTTTTTTCAGCGATATGTGTTTTTCAACCAAAAAGGCAGTGCTCAATTTAATCAACCCTATTTTGACTATCAGCATAAAAGCACTCGATATCTGCCGCTAAGCAAAGAAAATGTTCATCAGGTCTTAATGGCATCAGGAGCTATTCCGATGGTTCTTAGAGGCATTTCAGAAATTGCCGGCAGCGACGCTGGTATTTACCGTGATGGCGGGATCATTGACTATCATATGGATATTAACTTTGGTGAAAAAGGCCTGATCCTCTACCCTCATTTTTTTCCGATCATCAAACCGGGATGGTTTGATAAGGGTCTTAAGTATCGTAATGCCAATCCAAAGAATTTTGACAAAGTGATTATGGTGACTCCCTCTAATAATCATATTGCTCAGCTTCCTTATGGCAAAATTTCCGATCGGAATGATTTTGCTAATTTTGATACCGAAACTCGTATTAGTTATTGGCAAAAGGTTTTGTCCGAAAGTGAAAAAATGGCGGATGATTTTTCCCTGCTAGTCGAAAGAGGTATTGGGGTGGAGAATATAAAACCTATTGAATCGATTTTATAGCTCTTTTGTCCAGTCAGGTATAAGATAGTCACTGATTTACGGTTGGAATGTTCGAATAACAGACATTAAAAACAAAAAAGATTAAAAGAATTATTCACCACGGAGATACGGAGTAACGGAGAAAAGAAAAGTGACAAGGTAAAAAGATACCTAACTATCTAAAACTCAAAGTGTTTGTCTTTTATCTTTTCACTCCGTATCTCCGTGGTGAAATATGTTTTTGTCTTTAGCTCTTTTGTCTGTTATTCGAACATAGTAGCCCCTCAAACCAATGATTCCCAAAGACACTCTTTATAAATATCAGCTCGAAACAATGAAAATATCAATAATAACCAAAGACTAGTCTTCCTCTGCGTTCATCCGTTGATGTTTCATTTTCTTAAGCTTAGCCTGTTGCTCGTCGTTCAGAAGCGCTGCAACTTGCTGCCGTTTATTGATATGCAAGATCATCAGATCGCTCTTGATATTGGCCATTTCGGCGGCCAATGATTTGATCGCTGCTTCATCAACCGTATCGGCATGCATCAATTTTTTCATTTGTTGATGCATAGCTTTTAATGAATCACGTTGTGGTTTGCTATCTTCGATGCCAGCTTTAACTAACGATTTTATTTCAACACGTTGCTCGTCTGTTAGATCCAAAGCCGCCAAATGGCGCATTACTCGTTTTATGTTCATGCCGCGCCCCAGCTGATCCTCACCGTGAGAGAATCCATGGGCTCCCTTGTGATGAGGGTTTGCGGTTGCGTGATACGTAAAACCTGCGATTACCAGGGTGACCAAAAAACCGGTTAATATATAAAGTTTATTCATTTCTATTTCCTTTTTTGTTTAACTGACAAGAATTTTATATTTGATTTCGTACTACTAATTGAGTACTCCAACACAGAAATTCCAGTCTATCCCTAAATGAGTAAAGAAATTTCAGCTGATTGTAAAGGTTGTGTAAAGAGGGTTAAGCTGATATTTCGATTCTTACCCGCTATGCTAAACTAACTACATGAAGATACTAATAGCCGATGACGATACTGAACTTTGTGACTTGCTCAAGGAATACCTGGAGCACGAAGATATGCAGGTCACTCTCTGCCACGACGGTCAGACAGCGGTTGAAATAATCGCGAATGAGATATTTGACCTACTGATTCTGGACGTTATGATGCCGGTTAAGAATGGTTTTGATACCTTGTCCGATCTACGTAAAACATCCAGTCTGCCAGTCATCATGCTCACCGCGAAAGGCGAAAAAATTGACCGAATTGTCGGACTAGAAATGGGTGCCGATGATTATGTCGCGAAACCTTGCGATCCGCGAGAGCTGGTCGCCCGTATTCGAGCGGTCACACGGAGAACGCTTGCTCAGTCTCCCACAAGCCATGGCAAGGATTTGTTTCAGCAGGACGATCTGGTCCTGAATCCGAATAATCGCCAAGTAACGGTTTCGGTAAAAACGATCGAACTGACATCAACGGAATTCGATTTCTTGCTGTTATTGCTGGAAAATGCCGGTACCTTAGTCAGTCGGGAAAAGCTAAGCTTAAATGTACTCGGCAAAAGACTACAATCATTCGACAGAAGCATTGATATGCACATTAGCAATCTCAGGAAGAAACTCGGACCAGCCAAAAATGGTCAAGAACGCATTAAAACCTTGCGCGGCAATGGCTACCAGTATTTGACCCCGTGACAAGTGATAAAAGTATGAAAAATGGAAGAATAAGAATCAGTCTCTTTTGGAAAATTCTGCTTTTGTTTTGGTTGGTATTTGTACTTATTCTGACCTTTAATCTTTTTTTTACTCATTTAAGTAGTGAGACGGTCCGTTACCGACCACTTCCTCCGCATTTGCATCACCATCTCGACAATATCAGGGATAAATTGAATTTTATCTTTGAAAAACATCATACCTTTAAAGGCAAACAAAGAAGATTCTTAAGAGATGTTTTTCTAATTAGTCAAGAGGGTAAGGATTATTTTGAAAAGCCTGTTTCTGAAATGTTAGTACAACTCAACAGCAGAGTCAGGAAAAATGATATCCCCATGACAGCATTCAAAAAACGAATGCTTTATTTTGGCGGTCTCCCTTTTAATACCAAAGCCGGTTCTTTTAACATTTATATTTCTCAACGTTTCTCAATATTGAGTCGCGGTTATTTTGGTATTTTTATGAGAGAATTTGCACATAATCTTTTGGTGTCCACTTTCCTTGTCAGCTTTCCGCTCAGTTTTCTATTGGCCTGGCTATTCACTCGACCAATCAAGAAACTACAATTGGCAGTAAAAGAAATGTCAACTAATCTAAGCGAGAGAAAAAACCTGAATTCACTGCTTAATCGGAGAGACGAATTTGGTGATCTCGCCAGAGATTTCGATTTTATGGCGGCGCATTTAGCAGAAATTCTTATCTCAAAGAACAGACTATTAAGCGATGTTTCCCATGAACTAAAATCACCGCTGGCCAGACTCCAAATAGCGCTCGGGTTGGCGAATAAAAAACAACAGTCACAAAATGATTCCTCTGAACTAAAACGGATAAAATTAGAAGCAGACAGAATGAATCAAATGATTACCGGTTTGTTAGACTATTCTAAAATGGACACTCAGTTTAAAAAACTGGACAAACAAAATTTTGACCTGTGCAAGCTGATCAAAATTTTAGTGAACGACGCGGCATTTGAAAGTCAGCAGAAAAACATACAGATACAGTCAAATCTGAAAGAGGGCTTGATGATTTCTGCGATAAAACCAATGATCATTAGCTGCATCGAAAATATCTTAAGAAATGCCATTCGTTATGCGGATAAAAAAATTGAAATCAACTGCCACTTAGACCATTCGCTTGAGCAAATTATTATTTCTATTAGCGATGATGGTAAAGGTGTGCCGGAAGGTCAACAGGAGAAAATATTCGAAGCATTCTATCGGCCAGAGACGGATCGCTCTCGTCAGTCAGGAGGTGTAGGCCTTGGCTTATCAATAGCCAAGAAGGCGGTAGATGCTCACAATGGTAAAACTATTGCTGAAAATATCAAGCCGCATGGTTTGAGGGTTTCAGTCATTCTCCCATATTAACTAAGCGCATGCTTTTATAAACCATTTTTTCAAATATCCATCATTCTCCTCGCTATTGACTCTATTTTATTCTCCATTTTCCTCCTATCATAAATGTTGTTTTTTTTGTGTACAATTTACACTTTCACTCTTTACCTGGATCGACTAATATCTTGCTCGTCGCAATACTCAATTATTCGCTTTAGCGAATCTGAATAAAATAGTGAAATCCCGAAGGCCAAACAAAGACATCAGGCTTAACATAAGGGAAGCGTTTTTTAATCTAAATTAAGGGAATATTTTAATGAAGTATAGTAATACGATTTTAGCCAGTCTGCCATTGGCGGCAGGGCTCGCTCTTTTAACAGCTTGTGGTGGCGGTGGTAGTTCCACGCCAAATCAATCTCCGACAGTATCCTCAAATTCGCCCTCTTCTATCGATGAGAGGTCACAAGCATCTTTGTCTGTTTCAGCAATCGATTCGGACGGTTCTATTGCAAGCTATCAATGGGTACAACAGTCAGGCCCCGAGATCGACGCAACATTCACTAGTGAGCAACTATCCTTTAGTGTGCCAGAAGTCACAGAAGACACAGCTATCAGCTTTCAAGTGACGGTAACCGACAATCAAGGGGCTAAAGCTTCAACGACCGTTGAATTGTCCATTATTGATATAAATCGAGCGCCGTCGGTCAGTGATTCCAGGGTTGAAATCGAGTTTGAGAGCGCAACCGTGTTTTCATTAGCTGGAACTGATCCCGATGGTGATTCGGTCACCTTTTTAGTCACCCAACAGCCATCGAGCGGTATGCTAGAAGTTATTGACGAGCAAACTCAACAATACCGCTACACCCCAAACTCACTCAATACCGAAGATGATCAACTGTTTTTTGAAGTGACTGACGGCGACTTAACCAGTAGCGCTAACATCACCCTCGACATGGTGGATACCAGTGCAGCTGTTGTAACTCAATTTACCCCCGCCGATGAGAGTGAACGAGTTGGACTTGCAACTAATCTGGCCATCACTTTTGACGATATGATGTCTGCGGCGACTTTTGCTAATCCAGATACCGGTTGCAGCGGAGGGCTCCAGGTTTCTTTTGATGATTTTGTTAGCTGTGAAGTGATTGCAAGTGTGACCCCAGAAACAACGGGACAAAGTTTCGAAATTCGCTTTGCTGAAGCGTTACAAGCAAACAAAGATTATCAGGTAAAGGTCACCTCGACGGCACGAAATTTCCATGGAACTGGCGCCAATGAAATGATTGTGGCGACTTTTACCACTGAAGCTAATGATTTACGTATTACCGAGGTTTCCACCTCTTACTATTCCGACGACAACCGCTGGCTGGAAATTTATAACGGCACCGCTGAACCAATCAATCTGCTGAATTACTCATTGAGAACAGAAGGGATCGATTTGAATGACTATTCAGTCGTTGGGGTGACCGATTTTGCATTACCAGCAAAGATGCTGGAAGCTGGCGAATTTATCATTCTTCAGGGCAGAACCGGCAATGGTTACTGGCAATCTTATTCGGAGGAGTCCCAGCAATTAGTTTTGCTGGGTACGACCGAAGATAACATTCGCCCCTCCTGGTTTGCCAGCGGCTTTGTTGAGTTATTAACTGCGGACAAAAGCCAAACCATCGACTTTATCCGCTTTGGCACCAGTGACCAGGCTCCCGTTAGTGACGGCCACTGGGATATCAATGTAACCGCAATTATCTCTGAGCAAGTGCTGGCGAAAAGCCTGGTCAGGGACCTTGATCACACTGATTCTAATTCGCCTGCCGATTGGCGTTTAGCGAGCTTTATCACTCCCGCAGGTAACAACGATATTTTCTGTAGCGAAGACGCTGATGAAGATGGCATTCCCGATTGCGCCGAAGTTGAAGGGTCCACCTTTGCCGGACTTCCTCTTTATGACTGGGGAGCGAGAGCCGGAGTAAAAGATATTTTTGTCGAAGTGGATTATATGCAAAGCGACGATGCAGGCGTTACACCGCATCAAACTTCGCTTCAAATGGTGGTGGATTCGTTTGCGGCCAATGGGTATGCCGTTCATTTTGACGTCGGTAACCGCTTCCACCCAGAAGAAGGGATATCCCACGATGATTTTGATCTTGGCGGTGGCAATCAGGTCGAATTTTTCTTAAAAACCACCTTTGACTCGTCACAAAGCGCGCCCAGTGTTCTTGACCATAAAGTTAAAAACTTCGACATGCGAAGACGCCCAATTTTCCACTATCTGTTAATGGCCTACACCCAGCAGGACGATGGCTCTGGTGGCTCCTCAGGGCTCGCTGAAATAAGTGGTAACGACCTGATCGTTTCCTTAGGTAACTGGGGATTGTCAGTGGAGACAGAAACAGATTCGAATATTACGATCAACTTTCAGGCTGGCACGATAATGCACGAGCTGGGCCACAACCTGAACCTGCTACATGGCGGCGACGATGGCATCAACTACAAGCCCAATTATTTAAGCGTGATGAACTATATGTACCAGTTGATCGGTTTGCCGACTATCGGCAACCGAGAAGGTGATCGCTATTACTTTTACAACTATCGCGACGATCTGAATTGTAGTTTGGAAGGCAACCTGTTGGTTAACGGCTATCTAGACTCTCCCTCTAATTTCCTGATAGATTACTCTACCGGTGAAGGCGGTATGATTAATGAGACCTCGGTTACCGAAAATACCGGACTCGGTCGTTCCGGTTCCACTTCCGTCGACTATAACTGTAACGGAGTGATGGACGAAACTTTGCTCAATCAGGATATCAACCGCGATTCTGACACATCGGGCAACTTGCAAGACGCTGATGATTGGGGCCGAATCGATCTGCAGTTTGCCAAACAGTGGGCGGGCTCAGTTAGTCGCAATGATCTATCCTCTGCAGAGACAGAAAGACCAGCAAGTGATATTTTGTCAAATGACCGTCAACCGGTTGCTGAAGAGTTCGCGCCTAAAGCAGCGTTTTTTAATACCATCAAAAAGCAAATACTCAATGAATAAGAAATTTTATTTTCTCATCACTTTTGTTTTTACGGTGGGGTGTCAGCAATCAGCTGACACCCCAAAGACCTCATTATGGCATCTCAAAGAGGGACAACTGAGTTTTCTTGCTACTCCGATTATCTGGTCGGAAACCAGTCAGCTAGCCTGTGATAAATGCAAAATCGTGAAGGATAGAACTTTTTACCCTTTTGGACCGATAGAAAATTATTTTTTGCTCCAGTCGGGACAATTCAAAGCTGCAAAAGGAAAAACCATTGCTCCCTGGCTGCGTTTAAAAAGCGATAAGGCTAGCGTCAAAATCCCTTTGCTGGTTGAGCTTAAAGAGCGCCAGATATTTCTTTTATCTGAGCAAAAGCGAAGTCCGCTTGCAAATCGTCAGGCCTATCAATTTACCTATCAGGGAGAAGCTTATCAACTGTGGGTTGAAGCAATCAGATTTTATCCTCAGTCAAAAAACCTGGCGAAAGAACAGCCGGATTTTAGCCTTCACTTTACTCTGTTGAGTCTGGATTAATTAAAAAGTGCTTCGCTAAACCCAATAAACAATCTTAGTCATCACCTTAGCCATACCTCGCATGACTAATTTAACCGGAGTGGGTAATTCCGCCCCACCCGCCTTAATCGCCACTGTGGCATGATGAAGTTCGTCCTCTTTCATTTGTTCAATCACTGATTTACTTTTTTTGTCGTTTTCTGGCAATTCATCCAAATGACTTTGCAGATGGCGAACCACCTGATGTTCGGTTTCCGCGACAAATCCTAGGCTCCACTTATCGCCCAAAAGCCCGGCAATCGCGCCAATGGAAAAAGAGCTGGCGTACCAAATAGGATTTAAGAAACTAGTTCTACTATCCAATTCCTTTAATCGGTCGGCGCACCATTGCAAATGGTCATTTTCCTCAGCAGCAGCCTGTTCCATTTTTAATCTGACTTCTGGCAATTTAGCGGTTAACGCTTGCCCTTGGTATAAGGCTTGTGCACAAACTTCACCACAGTGATTAATTCTCATCAAGCCCGCTGAGTGCTTTTTCTGTTTGCCTTCAAAATCCATCTCCTCAATATGCTCGGACGGATTCTTTCGACTGGTTACCTGATAGCCGCCAAATAAAGTTCTCAAGGCATTATCGGCAACACCCAGACATTTATCGAAGTGGGTAATATGTCGCATATTCTTCTATTGGCTCAATCCTGTTGATCAGACTTGTGGATGATTTATCGGCGATAATGGGCTACTATCCTTACCTTAACCAACTACCTATTTTGCCTTAGTATAACAGGCCAGATTAATAAAGTAGCCACTAGAACGCCAATTGGAACACAAGAATGAGCGGAAAGACTGAATTTAATGATCTGCGTCTATTAGTCAAATCGCAAAACCCGATTATCACCATTGAAACTCATGAAGAAAAACGCGCTATTGAATTGATTACCCAGCTGGCAATCCATTTTAATAGACCAATTTTTGGATGGGATAGAGTGGATGGGATCAGACGGGTTGATTTAGCCCATGACTTGGCAGAAATCGAAGACAGCAAAGAGCCACTCGAAGCTCTCAAACACATCAAGTCGGTGCAAAGAGCAGCAATCTTTATTTTGTGTGATTTCCATCCCTATTTTGAGAATGAGCCAAAAATCGTCCGGCTAGTAAAAGAAATAGCCCTTGACCATCATCAGAAAAGTCATACTTTAATTTTTGTCTCCCACCAAATAGATTTACCGGCTGAGGTCAAGCGATTTTCGGCTAAGTTTCAATTGGCCCTGCCAAATGAAATCCAATTGGAAAAGCTCGTTCGAGAAGAAGCCAAAAAATGGTCAAAGGCCCACCAAGGCCAAAAAGTCAAAACCGATGCTGCAACACTTAAAAAACTCGTCAGAAACCTAAGAGGCATGACCTACGCAGACTCAAGGACTTTGATCAGGAATGTGGTCAGCGATGGTGCAATTACCGAAGAAGAACTGCCACAAGTTAATAAAGCCAAGTTTGAACTATTAGACATGGACGGGGTATTAAGCTTTGAGTACGAAACATCTAAGTTCTCGGAAGTCGGCGGTTTAAACAATCTGAAGAATTGGTTAAAGCAACGTAAGGCTGTGTTCCTCGATCGAGATATTCCCATCGATCCTCCCAAAGGTCTAATGCTATTAGGAATTCAAGGTGGCGGTAAAAGCCTCGCGGCCAAGGCGGTTGCTGGTATGTGGGGACTTGCTTTATTAAGGTTGGATTTCGGAACCTTGTACAACAAGTATCATGGAGAAACCGAAAAGAACTTACGTGAATCACTCAAAATGGCCGAGCTGATGGCACCTTGTGTATTATGGCTGGATGAAGTTGAAAAGGGCCTGTCCAGTGGCGAAAGTGACGGCGGAACCTCACAACGATTATTAGCAACATTATTGACCTGGATGGCCGAAAATACCCATCAGGTTTTTATAGTCGCCACTGCTAATGACATCAGCAAATTACCGCCGGAATTAATGAGAAAAGGCCGGCTCGACGAAATCTTTTTTGTCGATTTGCCTGACCATCAATCGAGACAGGATATTTTCAAAATCCATTTAGACAGAAGAAAACAAAAAGTTGAACAATTTGACTTATCGGCGTTGGCCGACGCCAGTGATGGCTTTACCGGATCAGAAATAGAACAAGCTGTGGTCTCTGCGCTTTACCGTGCTTATGGGGGCGGCAGCCCAATGACAACAATATCGGTAGTAGAAACGATTAAACAAACCCGTCCAATTTCTGTGGTGATGGCAGAAAAAGTTCAAGCATTAAGGGATTGGGCAAAGGATCGAACGGTGTTGGCCAATTAAAAAGCAAAATAAAAAGAATACTTAACCTCAACTCGGGATAATAGTAGCCAGTCATCCCTTAAAGTATCCGATTAAATAAGGGCTCATGTATCAGTCTTTTGGTGACTATCAAGGCAAGTTTGTGCGTGAATAGCGAGCGATTGAAAGCAAACTTAACGCGGAAAGTCGCTAAAAGACTGATGCTGGATGGTTGCTCTTATCCCGAGTTGAGGTTACTTAGTCCTTTAATCAACCTCACCATTTTCTCTTTTGATATTTAAGATATCTGAATGGATCTGGGAGGCGTCCACACCCTTTTCAGTTAACGCTCGATAAACTGCCATAACCATCGCTTCTGAACCGCTAATGTAAAAATCTTTTTCTACTAATTGCTTGCCGCAATGTTCAATAGCAACTTCATGGGGAAATCCCGTTGCGCCTTGCCAAATTTCATCCTCACCAGAGATCACCGGCGTATAACTGAAGTTATCACTATTATTTTGCCACTCCTTGATCAGTTCATGTTGATAAAGATCACTCATCACTTGGGCACCCAGGTATAAATCGATTGAGCGATCACATTTTTGCGCAAAAGCACTTTCCATCATACTTTTCATCGGCGAAAATCCGGTGCCACCGGCAATGATGACTAAATCACGCTGACTATCGTTTAAATAACAATTACCGAAAGCTCCTTCGACTTCTACCTCCGCAGCGCCTTTGAATAATTTAATCATTTCGTCGGCCAAAGAATATTGTTTTACCAGGCGAATATGCAGTTCCAGAAACGCTTTTTCTTCCGGCGCGCTGGCGATCGACAGCGGCACTCGTTTACCATCGGGCATATGCAAAACAATATATTGACCTCCTCTAAAATCGAGCAGCCGCAGATCGTCAGGCACCAGTCTAATCCGATAAATCTGATCGTTAAGTTGGACCACATCTTTGGTTTTGCAGCGGTAAACGGTCATATCCCTAATTCTTCCCAGATCGCATCAATTTTATCTTTGACCTGAGCATCTCTTTCTATCGAAAGTCCCCATTCTCTGGTGGTTTCGCCGGGCCATTTATTGGTTGCGTCAATGCCCATTTTTGAACCTAATCCAGATACCGGGGAGGCAAAGTCCAGATAATCGATGGGTGTATTATCGATTAAGGTAGTATCTCTAATCGGATCAACTCGAGTGGTGAGAGCCCAGATCACATCGTTCCAATCACGTGCATTCACGTCATCGTCAGTGACTATTACAAACTTAGTATACATAAACTGGCGTAAAAAGCTCCATACACCCATCATAATGCGCTTGGCATGACCCGGATATTGCTTTTTAATGGTCACCACAGCCATACGATAAGAACAGCCTTCCGGCGGCAGATAAAAATCGACAATCTCCGGATACTGTTTTTGTAATAACGGAATAAAAACCTCATTAAGTGCCACACCTAATACGGCTGGCTCATCTGGCGGCCTGCCGGTATAAGTCGAATGATAGATTGGATTTTTTCGATGGGTGATTTTTTCAATGGTAAACACCGGAAAAGATTCGACTTCGTTATAATATCCGGTATGATCGCCATAAGGTCCTTCATTCGCTACATCGTCGGGGTAAATATAACCTTCCAACACAAATTCTGCAGTAGCAGGCACCTGCAAGTTATTACTTAAACAGTCTGCTACTCGGGTTTTTTTACCGCGCAATAATCCCGCAAAAGCATACTCAGATAATGCATCAGGAATGGGCGTGACGGCTGCTAGAATAGTTGCAGGGTCCGCCCCTAATGCAACACTAACAGGAAATGGTTCGCCCGGGTGCTGCTCTTGCCAATCCTTAAAATCCAACGCTCCTCCACGGTGGGATAACCAGCGCATAATCACTTTATTTTTACCGATCACCTGTTGCCGATAAATCCCGAGATTCTGACGTTTCTTTTGCGGTCCTTTGGTAATCACTAATCCCCAGGTGATTAACGGTGCGACGTCACCGGGCCAACAAGTCTGAATAGGCAATTTTGCTAAGTCGATCTGATCTTCATTAATAACAACTTCCTGGCAAGCCGGTTTTTTAATTTCTTTAGTCGCCATATTCAGCACCTTTTTAAACAGTGGCGCTTTATCCCAGGCATCTTTCAACCCAGCTGGTGGCTCAGGTTCCTTCAAAAAAGCTAACAATTTACCAACTTCCCGGAGTTGAGAAACTTCATTGCAGCCCATTGCCGCTGCGACTCGACGAGCAGACCCAAACAAATTAGTTAACACGGGTATATCTGAACCTACTGGATTTTCAAACAAAAGCGCAGGACCGTCAGCTTTTAATACGCGATCCGAAATTTCGGTCATCTCCAGATTAGGATCAATGGGATATTGTATTCGTTTGAGATCACCCTGTGATTCGAGATAGTCTAGAAATTCTCGAAGGTCTTTGTATTTGACTGAGGGATTTAACATAGATGCCTGCTTACCATGATGAAAAAGGCAAAATCTGAGTAGCTGTAAGAGCGGATTTGACCTCGATAATAGCTAGTCATCCGTCGCGGTAAAAAACGCTTCTACAGGTAAATTATATTATTTATGTTAGGTGATAATTTTTATTAATTCTTACCGCGCTGCTTCATCGAATTGAAAAACTCATCATTGGTTTTTGTCATGGCTAGCTTATCAATTAAAAATTCAATCGCTTCGGTTTCTTGCATTGGATGTAAGATTTTTCTCAAGATCCACATTTTTTGTAATTCTTCTGGTGAAGTAATCAGATCTTCCTTACGGGTACCGCTGCGATTAAAATTAATCGCCGGAAAAACACGTTTTTCGGCAATTTTACGATCCAAATGTAATTCTAAATTACCGGTCCCTTTGAATTCCTCGTAGATAACCTCATCCATTTTTGAGCCGGTATCGACTAGCGCAGTGGCAATAATAGTTAAACTGCCGCCTTCTTCAATATTTCTCGCTGCGCCAAAGAAACGCTTGGGTCTTTGCAGCGCATTGGCATCGACTCCACCGGTTAACACTTTGCCCGATGAAGGGATCACCGTATTATACGCTCTGGCTAAACGGGTAATGGAATCTAATAATATGATAACGTCTTTTTTATGTTCAACCAGACGCTTGGCTTTTTCAATCACCATTTCTGCTACTTGAACGTGACGACTAGCGGGTTCATCAAAAGTCGAAGCGACGACTTCGCCGCGCACCGAACGCTCCATTTCTGTGACTTCTTCTGGCCGTTCATCAATCAGTAAAACAATCAACAAACAGTCCGGATGATTGGCTGCAATCGACTGGGCAATATTTTGCATCATCATGGTTTTACCAGCCTTAGGCGGTGATACCAATAATCCTCGTTGTCCCTTGCCAATTGGCGAGGCCAAATCGATGATCCGAGCGGTGATATCTTCGCTCGAACCATTGCCTCGCTGCATCACCATTCTTTCATCGGGATGTAAAGGGGTCAGATTTTCAAATAATATCTTATTACGGGCGTTTTCCGGGCTATCGAAATTAATTTCACGAATTTTTAATAAGGCAAAATATCGTTCGCCGTGTTTTGGCGGGCGTATTTTTCCTGAAATAGTATCACCGGTACGTAGACTAAAACGCCTGATTTGACTGGGCGACACATAAATATCATCAGGGCCTGCTAAATAAGAGGAGTTGGCGTTTCGTAAAAAACCGAATCCGTCGGGGAGAATTTCGAGTACCCCATCGCCAAAAATGTCTTCGCCACTTTTGGCATGACCTTTTAAAATGGCAAAAATGATGTCTTGCTTGCGCATTCTTGCGACATCATCTAATCCGGCGTCTTTAGCCATTTGGGTAAGTTTTGTTACGGAGAGTAATTTAATTTCTGATAGATTCATAGAGGGTACTTGTTGGTTACAGTTTTTGTTGGTTTTGATTATTTGTCTGGTTCGAATAAGAGAGTCTTTAAACTGGATTTGAACAGATAATATCAGTCGTATTAATCCGGAATGATTCAGGTTTACCTATTTAGGCGGTTTATAGTCAAAATGCTTTTGTGTCGATCTCTGGATAATCT
>CAZOBX010000120.1:0-16662 GCA_964578045.1 uncultured Kangiella sp.
TCCCCACTCATTGTCGTACCATGACATGATTTTGACCATACGACCTTCCACCCGGGTTTGAGCCGCATCAAAACTTGAGGAAGCTGGATCGTGATTAAAATCGATTGACACCAGAGGCTCAGTGACATAATTGAGAACCCCTTTCAATTCGTTATTTGCGGCTTTTTGGATGGCTTGATTGACTTCTTCCACGCTGGTGTCTCTAGATGCCAGAAAAGTCAGGTCAACCACCGAAACATTGATGGTAGGAACACGTATTGCCATACCGTCTAATTTACCTTGTAATTCAGGTAATACAAGACCAACTGCTTTTGCTGCCCCTGTTTTAGTGGGGATCATGGAATGAGTTGCAGAGCGCGCACGATAGATATCGTTATGAGCAGCATCGATTAATTTTTGGTCATTGGTATAGGCGTGAATGGTGGTCATTAATCCTGACTCAATACCTATCGCATCGTTAAGCACTTTTGCAACAGGTGCCAGACAGTTGGTAGTACAAGAAGCGTTTGAAATAATGGTGCTTTCTTTGTTCAGGATGTCGTGATTTACTCCATAAACAATAGTCGCATCGACGTTAGCGCCGGGGGCAGAAATGATGACTTTTCTGGCGCCTGCTTCAATGTGCTGGCTCGCCGATTCGCGGTCAGTGAAAAAACCAGTGCATTCGAAAACGATATCAATATCCAGTTCTTTCCATGGAAGATCTATCGGATTCCTCTCACTGCAAATTCGGATCACATCACCGTTGACGATCATCCGATCTTGTCGTCCAGATTCTTCTGCCATTAACGATACTTGTGCATTAAAACGCCCATGAACAGTGTCATATTTGGTAAGATGTACATTGTTCTTAGCATTACCTAGATCGTTGATTGCAACAATTTTAATCTCTTCTCGGTAACCACTTTCATAAAGAGCACGTAATATATTTCTGCCGATTCGGCCATATCCATTAATAGCGATATTGATCATTTTGGTCTCCCGTTAATTGTTCATTTAGTCTTTTAGTTAATTTGTTGCATTTTTCTAATTAGCTACTCTATAAGTGACTTGCTTGTTTTGCCAGGCGAGTAATTTCTGACCAGTTTTGCTCTGCAATCAATTTTTTATCTAACATCCAGGTACCACCAACACAGGCTACGTTGGGTAGGGCTAGAAATTCTTGAGCATTGTTTAGATTGATCCCACCGGTCGGACAAAAGGTTACTTGTGGCAGAGGACCGCCGATAGACTTCAACATACTGATGCCACCCGCTGCCACCGCAGGGAAAAACTTCATTGCGTCAAAACCTTTACTGAGTAAATTCATTACTTCGGATGGGGTCGCTGCTCCAGGTAACAAGGGGGCGGAATTTTGTCCAACCGCTTCTAAAAGTTCAGGAGTTGTTCCAGGGCTCACCATAAAATCAACGCCTGCATCTAGGGACGCCTGCATGGTGTTGACATCGATCACGGTTCCACTGCCGATAATACTGTGTGGCAAAGCTTGTTTCATTTCTGTTATTGCTTTAAGTGCTACCGGAGTACGCAAGGTGATTTCCAGCACATTTAGACCACCATTGACTAAGGCCGTTGCTAATGGCACCGCATCTTCAATTCGGTCGATAACAACGACCGGGATGACTGGAGTTTTTTGTAAAATTTGTTTGATGCAAGATGACAAAATATTTTTCTCTCTGTATTTTATTAATGGTGCGAAATATTGGGGTTATTCTGCCCAAAAAATTTCAACCGGTGTATCGACTTGATTTAGCAATGCACTAACCGGTAAAACCTTAGGGTCATTTTTTTGTTTGGCCGAATCGATCACTTTCAGTTTCTCGTCGCCGGTTAAAAGTAAAAGGATTAAGTCGCTTTTAAGAATTGCCGCCAAGGTTAAACTCATTCTTTCTGGATAGTCGCCTGCAACCGGACAACCTGTACCATCAATCGCAATACAAAGATTCGGATTGTCCAGGTCAAGCGCTTGATCAATGGGTTTAGAATCAGGGAATAGCGAAGCAATATGTCCGTCCAGGCCCATACCAAGCATTGTCAGGCTAAAAGGGGAGGCCAGTTTTTTGTAGTTACGACTACACTCTGCTTCTCCGTCGATTGCAGAAGTATGTGAGTTTTTCATCGCGACATAATTAGCTTGTTTCGCGTTGTCAATAAGCAGTGACCGCGCAGTTAACCCTTGATTGCTTTGCCGGTGTTCTGCAGGTACCCATCGCTCATCCGATTGCGCGATGCTAATGTTTTTCCAATCAAGTGAAGATTTAGCAAGTTGCGCAAAAGCGGGCGCAGGCGTAGTGCCGCCAGGAATAATAAAACTCGCCTGACCTTTTTGTTCAAGCGTGAGTTGCAGTTGTTGCTGACACCGCACTGCGACCGCAGAAAATAATGCATCTCTATTTTTGTATTTGTGTATCTGTATGTTTTTCATTAACTTATTACTACATAATTATTATCATTTTATTCTTAGAACTTAGAACTTAGAACTTAGAACTTAGAACTTAGAACCTATTCCTCTATATCAATCCATTCCCGTTTATCAGCAGCCAATAACTCATCGGACTCGCTCGGTCCCCAAGTACTAGCTCGGTACAAGTAAGGAACCACATTATTTTCTTTCCAATAATCAATAATAGGATCGACCCATTGCCAGGCCGCGCTGCCTTCGTCTCGGTGAATAAAGAGTGAAGCGTTACCTGATATGGCATCGAGTAATAATCGTTTATAACCAAAACTTTTAAACCCGTTGGATGTTTTGGTAAAGTTCAAATCCAGCTTAACCGGTTTTAAAACCGTTTTAAGTTGAGTCATATCTTTTGCCATTAGCAAAAGCTGCATTCTTTCTTCCGGTTGTAATTGAATAATGAGTCGGTTAGGTACCAGTGGTCCTGCGTCAGCATCAAACGCGTTGTGGGAGACGTCTTTAAATTGAATAATGATTTCCGCGCTGCGTCTTTTGAGTCGCTTTCCAGTTCTCAAATAAAAGGGGACTTGCGCCCAACGCCAGTTATCGATATTGGCTCGTATCGCTACGAAGGTTTCGGTTTGACTTGTTCCCGAACCTAACTCTTCAAGATAACCCGGCTCCAACTTACCGTCGACATTGCCTGCAACATATTGGCCACGAACCGTATATTTTTTTACATCATCACCGGTGATGGGTCTTAGCGCCTGGAGAACCTTAATTTTTTCCGAACGAATGTTACCTGCGCCCATTTTGTTAGGGGATTCCATTGCAACTAATCCAAGTAGTTGCAGTAAATGATTTTGCACCATATCGCGCATTGCGCCGGCGCCATCATAAAATCCTGCTCGTCCTTCCAGACCAACTTTTTCGTTAATACTGATTTGAATGTGATCGATGGACTTAGCATCCCAAAACTGTTCAAACAAAGAATTGCTAAATCGAATCGCCAACAAGTTCTGTACTGTTTCTTTGCCTAAATAATGGTCAATACGATATATTTGATCTTCCTGGAAGTGATCAGCTATCTTCTGATTGATGGCTTCAGCAGAATGCTGGTCATAACCAATTGGTTTTTCCACAACGACTCGAGAGTCAGCTGAAATAAGATTTGCTTTATCCAGGTTTTCACAGCAGTTGTTATAAATACTCGGAAAAATCGCGAGATAAAAAATTCTTGGGATTGATTCGCGCCCCTCGAAGAGCGTGATAAATTCTTTCCAGCCTTTTTGATAGTCAGCGACATCAACGATTGCTGGTCGGATAAACTTTGCAAATTGCTTAAAGCTCTTAGAGCAAAATTCATCTTTCAACATGAATTTTTTGAACGCGGCCTCGACAATAGACAATGTATTATCAAAATCTTTTTGTTTTCTGGAGCACACTAATATCCGTGATCCTTGCGGAATTTCATTTTCCATAAAAGCGCGATACATAGAAGGCAGAAGTTTACGAAGTGATAAATCACCGGTTCCGCCAAACAAAACTAAATCAAAGGGTTTATCTAAAACTTTTGTCAAAATACTATTCTCTTTTAAAATTAAATCGTCTTTCAACTAGCTAATCAATCATTCTACTTGAAAGAATTTGCCCCCTCCCCTTAAAGGGGAGGGAGGGCTAGGGCAAAGAGGCTTTTAATTAACCGAAACTACTTGCGCCGTGTTCAGCACTAGTGACATTTCTTCTGAAGTTGGTAAATAACTCTCTACCCATGCCGACTTGATCTGCGTTGTTGGGTTTTTTGGCTTGTTCGCGTTCGGATAAATCTTTATCTGATACATTTAATTCGAGTGTTCCTTTGATTGCATCCAGTCGAATCATATCGCCGTTTTCTATTTTTCCAATTAGCCCACCGTCCAATGCTTCAGGCACAAGATGAATCGCCGCCGGTACTTTTCCGGAGGCTCCTGACATTCGGCCATCAGTCACTAAGGCGACAGAAAAACCGGCATCTTGTAATGAGCCCAAAATGGGTGTTAGCTTGTGTAGTTCTGGCATACCATTGGCTTGAGGGCCTTGAAAGCGGATCACTGCGATAAAGTCTTTTTGTAATTTGCCTTGCTTAAACAATTTGACTAAATCGTTTTGATCATTGACCACAACAGCTTCGGCTTCGACCAAAAGTCGATGGTTGGATACCGAGGATGTTTTGATTACAGAGCGGCCTAAATTTCCGGTTAACAATTGCAATCCACCATGTGCGCCAAAGGCTTTTTTAGTTGGGCATAATACTGTTTCATCCAGACTGTCTCGCGGCGTAGCTTTCCACTGGACTAATTTACTTGGTGACGCGAGTTGATTTTCTTGCCTGAAGATCTCCGTTTGATTATTGTCGACTAATTCAGGCTCTGTGAAATAGCGCTTAAGACCTTTACCCATAACGGTATAAACATCTTGGTGTAAATAACCGGCTTCGCTGAGTTCTCGCATTAAGAAAGGCATACCACCAGCGGCTTGAAAATGATTAATGTCAGCACTGCCATTGGGATAAATTCGACAAAGTAACGGCACTGTAGCCGAAATGTCTGCCATGTCTTGCCAATCAACGATGATCCCTGCAGCTCTGGCGATAGCAATAATATGGATTGCGTGATTGGTAGAGCCTCCGGTGGCAAATAAACCGACTAATCCATTAACGATGGTTTTTTCGGTAATAATTTTGTAAAGCGGTATTTGATCGGTTTTATTCTGTTGAAGGTTATTGATTAATACTTCAACAGCTTTAGTTGATAAACAGTCTCTTAACTGGGTACTCGGCGGTACAAAAGAACTGCCCGGTAGATGTAAGCCCATAATTTCCATTAACATCTGGTTGCTATTCGCTGTCCCATAAAAAGTGCAAGTTCCTTCGCTGTGGTAAGACGCACTCTCAGAAGTTAGCAATTCTTTTCTACCTATTTTGCCTTCGGCATAAGCTTGGCGTACCTTCGCCTTAGCGTCATTACTTTGTCCGGTCAACATTGGTCCTGCGGGTAAAAAGATAGTCGGTAAGTGTCCAAAACTTAATGCGCCGATCAGAAGTCCAGGCACTATTTTGTCACAAACACCTAAACAGATGGTTCCGTCGAACATATCATGAGACAAAGAAATTGCGGTCGCCATAGCAATCAGGTCTCGACTAAACAGAGATAACTCCATTCCTGACTGTCCCTGTGTTACACCGTCGCACATTGCAGGTACACCACCAGCAAATTGCGCAGTAACCCCCAATCTGGCGGCTGCAGTTTTTATTAGTTTTGGGTAATGTTGATAAGGGGAGTGCGCGGATAACATGTCGTTGTAGGCGCTGATAATCGCTAAATTTGGTGCGGCTTCTTTTGCCAGCAGTGACTTATCGGTTGGGTTGCAAGAAGCCATTCCATGAGCCAGATTACCACAACTCAATGCCGTTCGAGTGCGTCCAGCCGTTAGTGCGGCTTTCATTCTTGCGATATAAATATCCCTGGTCGGTTTACTTTTGCTAATGATCGACTGAGTAATGCGCTCGATTCTGTCTGATGATGTCATCAAAATGTCTCTAAAATGGCTTTCGTGTCGTTTTATAGCTAAAAAGAGCCAGGGTAAAAAATATATACATAACTAATAGGCGCTTATTGGCTGGGTTGGCGTATTAACTCATGTAATGACACCGGTGTCAAGTTTGCTGTGGGTTGATCTGAAAATGAGGATTTCGTTGGTTGTTAGACTAGTACCTTACTGCTTTGCGGAAAATTGGAGGGCTTTATCCGGTTAGAAACGAGCTAACACTATAGACGATTCAACGATTTGCATTTGCTAGTCATTCTCTCAGCGAGACGAGGGCAACCTAGGCATATTCAATCATTAGGTTATCGGTTTATTTTGGCGCTGGAGCGCTAGATTCCCGGACAATTAATTCGTCCTTAAAGGTGACGGTTTTATTCTCTAACGGTTTGTTTCGGATGATCCTGATTAACATCCTTGCCGCTTCGAAAGCCATATCGGTGATTGGCTGCTTAATTGTTGTTAGAGATGGCCAGATGTACCTGGAGGCGGGGGCATTATCGAATCCAGTTACAGTTAAATCATTGGGGATGGATAGATTTTTTTGGGTAGCAACTTTGACAATACCTGCAGCCATATAATCATTTGATGCAAAGATAGCGGTTGGTCTATATTCTGATGAAAGCAATCGTCTGGCGCAGTCTTCACCCGATTCAAAGGTAAAATATCCTTGTTGAATAAAGTCATCTCGAATTTCGATACCGGCTTCAAAGAGTGCTTTCTTATAACCGATTAACCGCTGATGCGATGCGGCGTGATCGGGATTGCCCATGATAAATGCGATTTTAGTGTGACCCAAAGAAACCAGATAACGACACATTTCATAGGATGCTTCGGCGTCATTGCTATTTACGCTTGGCGAGGCCGTGATCGATAAATCACCACCGACTCGAATAAAAGGTATGTTCTTTTCAGTTAGAAAATTTAGCAGAGGTTTCATATCGGAAAAGGGCGGTGTCAATATGATGCCGTCAAGATTTGCACTAATCAGGCCCCGTTCCAGATTAGCCAGAAGGTAATCGTTTTCATGATCTTCAGGGTAAATAATCAGGTTATAGCCATCTGCTTTGCATCGCTTTAATGCACCGCTTTGAATTTTTGAGACAAAGCTATTGCTAGTACCAGCATAAACCAGACCAATCAAAAAAGATTGATTGCTGGCAAGCGCTCTCGCCTGAGGGTTGGGGCGGTAGCCAAGGAGGTCGAAGGCATTGTGGACTTTGATTTTGGTATCGGGACTCACATTTGCTTCGTTATTGAGCACTCGAGAAATGGTTTTTTTTGAAACACCGGCGTGTTTAGCGACGTCGTTTATAGTAATTTTTTTCAATGATTGGCCTCTAATTCCAAAATCTGTTGCAGTTTGATTAACCGCTCCTGACAATCTCGCAAATAGTGATATTCTTTATTCAAAATTAAAACAGGCTGCCGCGCCGAGTAATGCTGAATCATTTTCGGTGACAAGCTGCACTGGCATTTGACGTAAATACTCTTGCATATGGCCTTTGTCCAAAAAACCATCAAGAAACTCGCTTTGTAGAAAAAATTCGGTGTTTCTTTTTAACATCCCGCCGCAAAGGTATACCCCGCCTCGCGCCCCCAAAGCGATGGCCAGATCACCAGTTGCCTGGCCTAGCCATCGACAAAATAATTTTAATGTTCTATAAGATAGCGAATTAATGTCTGTCTTAGCTTGGGTCGATATTTCGGCCGCCTGCAATGTTTCATCACCGCTACCTTCGACTTCAGCCAGCGCACGATAAAGGTTAACCAATCCTGGACCGGACATGACCGACTCAACAGATACATGGGGCATTTCCTTTGATAATACACGGATGATATCCGCCTGCAATGGCGTTTTGGGGGCTAAAGTGATGTGGCCGCCTTCTGTGGATATTACCTTCCATTGATTCTTTTGTGGAACTAACGCTGCAACCCCGAAACCGGTGCCAGGACCAACAATTGCCATAGGGCAGTCATCAACTTTTTGACCTTTATTAATCGATATCAGGTTTTCAGGTGCAATGTATTGAGTGGCAAAAGCATAGGCTGCAAAATCGTTTATGACACGTAATTTAGGTAGCGCCAGTGACTTCTTGACTGTATTGATTGAAAAATGCCAATTTAGATTGGTTACCGTGACCTGGTCGTTCATAACCGGTCCAGCGACAGCTAAACATGCGCCCTTAATTTTATTGTCATTGAGAGAATCAAGGTAATGGCGTGTGGCATGTTCCAGGTTTTCAAACCGGTTGCTGGGGTACTTCTGTTTAAATTCGATCTGAAACCGATCAGAATTTAGGCCGTATGCGGTGACTAGTCCAAACCGGGCATTCGTTCCGCCAATATCCGCGACTATGTAAGGGTAATCAGGTGTCATCACTATTTGTTACTCATTGCTATTTATTATTTGTTAGTAAATTTGATTAAAACCTCAACAACTTTTCACAAAAAGCTGATCTATCGGTTTTTCTGGTCGCCACTATGATACCGGTGTCATTGTAGCTGTGTCAAAATAGTTTTGATTGTACTAGAGAGCGATTCTAGTTAAATTTGTGGGTTTAAAATAAATTAGGCGCATTTCTTTGCAGAATATAAGAGTTGCGGTATATTGTTGTTGCATATGCCGGTTTAAATTTTTCATTCAGATAAGTATTGAATCAATAAAACGGTATTTTGTGTAAGATTTTCCAGAGAGGCTACTAATTAGTGTCATCAAAAGATACAACTACAAAAAAGACAATAAAGGGCAAAGCCACCTCTTTTGATATTGCGTATCAAGCAGGGGTTTCTCAATCTACCGTGTCTCGTGCATTGCGCGATAGTCATTTGGTTAATCTTGAAACTAGAAATCGTATAAAAGCCATCGCCAAAGAGCTTAATTACAAAGTCGACAAAAATGCTAGTAATTTACGGTCTCAGCAAAGTACCACCATTGCGTTGTTACTTTTTGAAGATCCCACAAGCGATGATTCGTTGATCAATCCGTTTTTTCTTTCGATGCTGGGAAGCATTACCCGTGCTTGTTCCTTAAGAGGTTACGATCTACTGGTTTCTTTTCAACAGCTCAGTAACGATTGGCATGCAGATTATGCTGATTGCCATAAAGCCGATGGGATTATTCTTTTAGGTTACGGAGATTATCAAGACTACAAAGAAAAACTAGCGAGTTTAGAACAGCAAGGCACTTATTTTGTTCGCTGGGGAGCGGTAAGAGAAGGCCGACTAGGCCACTCAATCGGTTCGGATAATTTTCAAGGGGGATATGATATCACTCGGCATTTGCTCAGCTTAGGAAGAAAACAGATCGCGTTTATAGGCAATGCTTCGATTGGTTCGCCTGAATTATTTGATCGTTATAAAGGCTCTTGTAAGGCAATTGAAGAGGCTAATATTGAAGTAAATAGCGACCTGCAAGTAGACGCTATTACAACTGAACAGGATGGTCATGCCGGTGTGATAAAATTATTAGAATCTAAACAAGAATTTGATGCGGTATTTTGTGCTAGTGATTTAATCGCCGTTGGTGCCATGATCGCTTTGCGAGAAAAAGATTTTAAAGTGCCTGAAGAAGTTGCGGTAGTTGGTTACGACGATATCCCATCGGCCAGTTTCACTCGTCCAGCGCTAACCACGGTAAAACAGGACACTAAATTGGCAGGAGAAATTCTGGTGGAAAATTTGTTACATTTGATCCATGGCGAGCCAATCTTGAAAACAGTATTACCTGCAAAACTAATTGTGCGTAAATCTTGTGGGGAAAAAAATGGGGCTAGAAGCTAGCAACTATTTTTTGATTCTAGCACCCAGCTCCCAGTGCCTCATCTGTTATCCATCCTTTGCTTCAATATTTCAACAAGCGCTAAATTAGAATTTTTAGCATTCAGAAAATAAACAGCCACACCATGACTTTTCACTTTAGTTTTTAGTCTGCCACTTGACGATATTTGAACTTTTTCGCCAGTCATCGCTTGCTGCCATAGTCCTTCTGATAAATATTGGCCAATATCAAACGACGCCTCACTATCTCCTTTGTTAAGTAAAATCAGCGCCGTTTGGTTGATCCCATCGTGTTGATATACTCGATAGAAAGAAGCCAGGTCACCGGAAAAATCCAAATTAATTTGTAATCCTTTTTGCAGTGCCACAGAGTTTTTTCGTAAATTAGCAACCGCTGATAGGGAATTTCTAATCGGACTGGTCTTCGCCAGTTCGATATTTTCTAAACCAAAATAATTTCGATTGCCTTGATGTTCACTAGCGCCAGCCATAAAGGCCATTTCTGAACCATAATATACAACGGGAATGCCGCGTGATGTAAATAGCCAGTTATGTGCATCGACAAAACCGTTTGCATTGGTATTCATCCGAGACATGTCGTGGTTGTCATAAAAGGTCATTAGTTCATAGGGGTTTTGGTATGGACCATCGGTTAAATATAAATAGGAGAGGATTTCTGAATAGTCGCTTTGTGGTTTTTCGAAAACTTTCAGCATAGACTCCCGGCCTGGAAAATCTAACACGCTCACAGCACCATTTTTCGGAAGCGTATGTTGTGATATAAAATCAGCATCAAAAGAATAACTTTCGGCGAACATAAAATAGTCCGGATGTTTTTCGCGTATTCTTTGACTGAATATTTTCCAAAAACTATGGGGCATATGTTTGATCGTATCGACCCGAAATGCATTAGCACCTTGATCTATCCAGTGCAAATAAGCACTAACAAAATAGTCCATTACTTCCGGATTTTCTGCATTTATATCAGAAAGCTGCATGATATCCGGTTTGTTATAGTAAAACTGATGAAGCGGATTGGCTGGATCAAGGTCTTTTGGTTCAAGATTTTGGTGATCCGCTACTAGTTTATTATTCTGATCAAATAGCTGTCCGTATTTAGGTTGTTGTTTTGGTTTCATGGTGAAGGCTGGAGAGCCATGATTTGTGACAATATCTAGTACGGTTTTGATTTTAAAATCTGTTCTAAGTTTTGAAGTCAACTGTTTAAAGGACAAATCAGTCGATGGTAAATGTTCATCCACCTGAAAAAAATTGACCCCCCAATAACCGTGATAACCAGTTTTACCGCCATCCTTAAATGCCTCACCAAACTCGATCTTTTCGCCGCCGGCAAAGGCTTCATCGGGTTGGTCTACGATGGGGCTTAACCAGATCGAAGTAAACCCCATTTCGCTGATGTAATCGGCGTTATCTAAGATCCCCTTAAAATCGCCTCCCATATATCCAACATAAGCCTTTCGGCCGTCTTCAGAAACAATCGGCTGCTTAAAGGTCGGATGGTCGCCGCCTTGGTCGATCTGATTATTAGTTGGATCGCCATCCACAAAACGATCGGTCATCAAAAAATAGACCGCTTCACTGGCAAAAGGCAGGGTAGTGCCGTAAAAAGATCCATTGGCTTCACTGGACTGGTCTGCTTCATGTTTGGTCTGTTGATTATTAGTTGGATCGTTAGATTGCTGCTGGCAGCCAGACAGTAAGGAACTCATCAGAGTCAGTAAGCCAAGAATCCGATCGTTTTTTCTCAAAAGCGTTTTCATATAATGTATTTCTTCTCTATTGGTAGTTTGGGTTTGAATCCAACAATTAATATTGTTCTGGCTCTTCAACTCTAAGTGTTAGCGCAGCAGCGATCAACATGCTAAACCCACCTATAACTAAAGCGTAAATAGTTTCACCACCGAAGAATTTATTGATCAAAAAGCCTAAAATACTTGCTGCTAATATTTGAGGCAAAACGATAAAGAAATTAAATATTCCCATAAAAAGTCCCATTTTTTTAGCGGGTACAGCGTTCGAAAGTAATGCGTAGGGTAATGACAAAATGGAGGCCCAGGCAAATCCAACACCGATCATTGGCGCTATCAACCAAACGGGATCTTTGATTAAGATAAACGAAATAAACCCGATGCCACCGAGAAATAGATTAATCATATGGGCTTTTTTCAAATTAAGAAATTTGACAACTAACGGGATAGTTATCGCAGCCACTACCGCGGCAACATTATAAGCAGACATTAGAATGCCGACCCAGTCGGCTCCCTCATTAAACGCGGCCGTGGATACATCGCTGGTACCATAATGAAATGATGTAATCGCTGGTGTGGCTGATGACCACCAGGCAAAAAATGGAAACCAGGAAAAGAACTGAACGACGGCGAGTTTCTTCATAGTGGTCGGCATATTAAAAAGATCGACCATAACCTGTGAAAAACCACCTCTATCAGCGGTATTATTTTCAAGTATTCCAGCGATAAACTGAAAGATACCGAACAAAATAAATCCGCTGGTCAATAGAAATAAATTTCTGTCGAGATTCTCAATGTTGATAAAAACTAAAATTGTGGTAACGATACCCACTATCGTCCAAATCAAACCACCCTTAAAAAATTGATTGGAACTTCTAGTAGGCTCAATGTATTCAGATTGATGGTCAAATTCTCGTTCTGCTTTTTCAAAAGCTTCTAACTCTTCCGGTGAGTATTCTTTAGTGGAGTAAACGGTCCAACCGACTGCCATCAGGAACAGTGCACCACCGGCATAAAAAGCGAACTTGACCGATTCCGGGATGCTGCCCACTGTTGCTTCATTACTGATCCCAAACCAGTTAGTCATCATCCAGGGCAATGCGGATGCAATAACCGAGGCCACACCGATAAAAAAGCTCTGCATTGCGTAACCAAAACCCCGTTGCTTTCTCGGCAACATATCACCAACAAATGCGCGAAAAGGTTCCATTGATACGTTAATTGACGCATCCATCACCCATAACATACCGGCGGCTATCCAAAGAGAGGGTGAGTTAGGCATCATAAACAAAGACAGACTGGCAAGGATGGCGCCATACAGGAAATAAGGGCGTCGACGGCCAAGCTTGCCCCAGGTTCTATCACTCATATATCCAATGATAGGTTGAATGAATAGACCGGTGATGGGGGCCGCCACCCAAAGAATGGTCATATTGCTATAATCGGCACCCATGGTTTGAAATATTCGGCTTACATTTGAATTCTGTAACGCAAAACCAAATTGGATCCCGAAAAAACCAAAGCACATATTCCATATCTGCCAAAAAGACAGTTGGGGTTTGTTACCCATAAGTACTCCTAGAAATTCGATTGTATTTTTATTTTAAGATTTTTATCTTTCGCCCATACGTTGGTCCGGCGTTATATCTGTGGCAATTCAAAAACAGATATTCTGTGAAAGACTAACAGATGTTTGAGCTTGGTTAGTCAAATTTACTTAGTTACGACATAAAAAACCAATCATTTTGCAATACATACGTATGCAATCAAAAAAACTAATCTTTTTGCTAAACATACGTATGCAATAAATTGATCAAGACAAAACTTTTAAAGTATTCTCGTAGGCAACGCTAGAAGTCGATTTCTATTTCTGGCCAGTGTTGATATAAATACTAAGGTAAAATAATGAAGCAAAATTCTTGGTGGCGCGGAGCTGTCATATATCAAATATATCCAAGAAGTATGAAAGACACTAATGGTGACGGCATAGGCGATCTTCCTGGCATCATCGAAAAATTGGATTATATAGCGGACTTAGGCGTTGATGCCATCTGGATATCGCCTTTCTTTAAGTCGCCTATGAAAGATTTCGGTTATGACATCAGCGACTACCGGGATATCGATCCACTGTTTGGCAACTTATCGGACTTTGATGCGCTAATCGCCAAAGCTCACAGCTTGAATATTAAAGTTATTATTGACCAGGTATTAAGCCATACTTCTGAACAACATGAATGGTTTATTCAAAGTAGACAAAACCAGACTAATTCCAAGGCTAACTGGTATGTTTGGGCGGACGCTAAAGAAGACGGCACACCGCCAAACAATTGGTTATCTATTTTCGGTGGGGGAGCATGGCAGTGGGAACCACGCAGAAAACAGTACTACTTACATAACTTTCTGGTTAGCCAGCCTGATCTTAACTTTCACAACCCCGCGGTGTGTGAAGCAACACTGGACAACATTGAATTTTGGTTGAAGCGTGGGGTTGACGGTTTTCGATTAGATGCGATTAATTTTTGTTTCCATGATGCCGATTTAAAAGACAACCCTGCCAAACCCATAGAGCAAAGACAAGGGCGAGGATTTAGCCAAGATAATCCCTACGCCTTTCAATACCATTATTATAATAATACTCAACCGGAAAACGTGTCTTTTATAGAGGCTATTCGTGAGCTGTTGGATAAATATCCCGGCGCCGCGGCTCTCGGTGAGATCTCCTCTGAAGATTCATTGGCCACCATGGCTGAATATACCCTTGGCGACTCTAGACTGCATATGGGCTATAGCTTTGAATTATTAACCGATGATTTTTCTGCAGGATACATCCGTCAAACCGTAGAATCCTTAGAGCAACAAATGGCTCAAGGATGGCCCTGCTGGGCTATCAGCAATCATGATGTCAAACGGGTGGTCAGTCGATGGGGCGGTAATGAATCTAACGACAGTAAATCGAAAATTTTGAGTGCTCTATTGTGTAGTTTGCGCGGAACGATATGCAGCTATCAAGGCGAAGAGTTAGGATTGTGTGAAGCGGATTTAGACTTTGACCAATTACAGGATCCATACGGCAAAACGTTTTGGCCGACCTATAAGGGGCGTGACGGTTGCAGGACTCCGATGCCTTGGTCCAAGGAAGAAACTAACGCGGGATTCTCCAATAACACGCCCTGGTTACCGATCCCAAAAGAACATTTGGACAAGGCTGTAGATTTACAACTTGAACGATCCGATTCAGTTTTAAATAGCTTCAAAAACTTTATTGCATGGCGAAAAAAACAACCTGCCATAGTTGAAGGGGATATTGAGTTTATCGATTTACCTGAACCTATTATTGGATTTTACCGCCAACACCAGCAAAGCCGCCTGGTGATGTTTTTTAATTTATCGAACAGTGAGCATTGCTTTGAATATGACCCTGGTCCAGAAATTAATACGATTAACGAACACGGATTAGCTTCGGGTTGTTTGCGGGAAGGTCAATTAGTTCTGCCGGCTTATGCATGTTTTATTGGTGATATTCCGTATAAGGCGTGATTTTTACGGCTTGCTGTCATGAATACGTATGCAATTTTTTGTGTAATAGGTCGCCTTGTGATTATTATTGAGAATGAAATTAGTACGAGTATTGCTATGGCTCATTGTTTAGTAATCTTATAAGAGTTGAAGTAAAAGAATAACAAACCATTAGTTGCCAGTTAATTTTTTTAAAAGATATTGGCTAGTCGTTTAAATAGTCGATATTTAGAGATTAGAAATAGTTCAAAGAGTAAGAAAAAGTCATTGGAAAGACTATCAAGTTAGTTTTGCGTGAGTGAGAACTTTGTTGACGAGAATCCAACAACTAAAAAAACAAGATAGACGTATAAAGGGGAGTCAAACACATGGCAAAAAACAAGCCGAATATTTTTAAGCCAAGTTTATTAACCATAGCGCTGGTGGCGGCAGGCATGTCTGCAGGCATCGTTAGTGCGGCGGAAAAAAATAGTCAAAACACACAAGTAAAACCGATTACTGCAGCAGAGCATTACGCGTTGTTACAAGTTGAAGATGAACAGACTACCGAACAAAGTGCGGTAGAAAAGGAATCTGAAACGAAAGGCGAAACATTGATTGTTACCGGTTACCGCGGTAGTTTGATTCGTTCTCTTGATGCAAAACGTCACGCTGATACGGTGAGCGAGCATATTTCTGCTGACGATTTGGGCGGACTTCCCGATGTGTCTATCGCAGACGCTCTTACCCGGCTGCCCGGTATTTCTGCGATCCGTACTGGCGGCAAGGCATCGGAAATTAATATTCGTGGTCTTTCCGGTATTTTTGTCCACACAACTCTTAATGGTCGTGAACAGGTGGCCACTAGCGGCAGTCGAAGCGTAGAATTCGCCCAATACCCTTCTGAGCTAATTAGTGGAGCAACCGTTTATAAATCGCAAAAAGCCTCGCTTATTGAAGGTGGCGTCGCGGGTACGGTTGATCTACAAACCGCCAGCCCCTTGGCCAATAGACTGCAACATTCATTCAATATTAACGGTCGAGGAATGTTCAATGACCGCGCCGGGGAAGTTCATGATGCTGAAGAATGGGGCAACCGATTTAGTGCTTCCTATCAGGGCAAGTTTGCTGACGATACTTTAGGCTTGGCAATTGGTTATGCTCGACTTTACCAGCCGAGCGTCGCGACGCAGTTTATTGGATTTGCCTATGGTGGATTGAGAGACGTAGACAATCTAGCCAACGATACTGACGGTCCGGTGGGTGTTTTACCGAATGGCGAACCAGATTTAACGGATATTGCAAAAGAATATTTAAGTGAAGGCTTTGAAATGCAACATAAAGGAGGAGAAAGCACTCGTGACAGTTACGTTGCAGTCTTAGAATGGGTTCCAAATGACACATTTTCACTTAAAGCTGATTTGTTTATTTCGAAGTTTGATGAGCAGGCTTTTGCGCGTGGATTTCGGGTGAAGCGCGAGCCCATGTGGGCGGCGACGCCGACATAGCCGTTGCCGGCATTGTTCGCGACAATGGTCAGATCTTTGGCACCCTGATCCAGAAGCGCGTGCACCAGGTCGGTCGGATGTCCCGCCTCGCCGAACCCCGACAACAAGATCTGCATGCCATCGCGAATAT
>CAZOBX010000121.1:0-6515 GCA_964578045.1 uncultured Kangiella sp.
GGGAGTGGTCGTGCGAGGGCCGGGATATACAAAGTCACGTTAGACTAAAGTCAGGCCATTTCGGAATCAAGGAATCAAGGGGTCAAAGGAAACAAGGGTTCAGAAACAAGGGGTCGGAACAATTTGAAAGTACTTATGTGAAGTTTCAAGTTGTTCTGACCCGCTTGATCCTGCGAATATATTATTCATGAGGGTCTTGATCTGTATTTCCAACTTTCCAATACTCATCCTTTTTAGCGTCATTTGAGTCTTCCTCTTTCTCCCAGTCATAAACCTTGCGTTTTGGTTTTGGGTCTTGGTCACGGAATAATATAACGCTTAACACGCCGCCAATAGCCCCAAAAAAATGTGCTTCAAATGAAATCCTTGGGTCCCAGGGCAATACTCCCAGCAGTATGCTGCCGTACATTAAAACGGCGATGCACATTATGGCTATGGAAACCTTATCTCGCCGCAGTATTGAAGCAATAAATAAAAAATAAAAAAGCCCAGTGGTTAAGCCGCTCGCACCTAAGTGATAACTAGGGCGACCAAATATCCAAACGCCTATGCCGGAAACCAGCCAAATGACAAGCAGGGTTTTCCATTTGGATACTGGATAACCATAAGCCTGCAAGCCACCGAGCAGCAACAGAGGCAAACTATTGGCCGCTAAATGGTTCCAGGACCCATGCAGCAGTGGTGCGAAAATAACGCCGAGAAGACCAGAAACTTCGCGTGGCTGGATTGTTAAAAAACGGATGTCGATCGCAAACAATGCTTCAGCGGATTTAATTACCCAAAGCAGCAGGGTGAAATAAAAAATAGGTTTGAAGCCATTTAGCCAGTGTGTGGTGTTGTTCATTCAATAAATATTGGGACGAAATGACGAAAATCAAACATCCCTCTCGTAAATGCCAGCAACATTTTGAAAACTAGAATCAAACTAAAACGGGGTCGGGATCTGACCCTTCCGATTTCTACCGATTTACATGGAGACAGGCAATGCTGACTAGTGTTATCGTTTCCAGCAATGGACAATCCCTTTTTATCGATATGGCTAATATATGACGTCTACAAAGTTCAAAAATAAAACGGTTGTTATCACCGGCGCGTCGGCAGGCGTTGGTGCGGCTTGCGCTCGGACATTTGCTTCTTTAGGGGCTAACTTAGTTTTAGTTGCGCGTGGCCAGCAAGGATTGGATACAATCGCCGCCGAGCTTGAAAGCAAAACCAAGGTTTTAACGGTGGCGATGGATGTATCCAGTACGGAAGATTGCGCTAGCCTGATGGAAAAAGCTATGGCGAAATTTGGCGCGATCCATATCTTGGTCAATAACGCCGGCTTGCATTACCGTGGTGAATTTATGACACGAACGGCTCAAGAAGTCGTTGCGATGGTTGACGTTGATCTGCGCGCACCGTTGCAGCTTACAGCAGAAGCACTCCCTCATATCCTAAATTCCGGTAGTGGCGCTATCGTTATGGTCGGTTCCCTTGCCGGAAGGGCGCCGCTACAAGGCGCGGCAACTTATTCTGCTACTAAGGCCGGTTTACGGGCGTTTGCCTACGCCCTTGCCGATGAATTACGTGAGACTGATATATCGGTAGGCGTTGTCTCGCCTGGACCAATTGATACCGGGTTTATTATGGACGAAATCGACAAGGTCGAAGATATCGTCTATTCGCAGCCGATGAGTAGCGCGCAGCAAGTCGCCGACTCGGTGGTTAAGTTAGTACAGGGCGAAAGAATTGAAATTGCGATGCCCTGGTTTAGCGGCAAGCTGACCACGGTCGGATATTTGTTTCCAGTTCTTCGACGTCTGAGTCGGGGGTTATTGTATAAAATTGGACGGAAAAATAAGGATAAATACCGGCGGCGGAAATACAATTAAATGGTCAGGATAACTGATTGATGAACGGGATAAAAAAGAATATGGGGTCAAGTCGATCTTACAATTTCTAATTGATTTGTTCTCAAAATCAATTGTAGCCGGTCACAATATAGATGATGTTTTACAAGCGTCTAAGAGATCGCTGAGTTAAATCTATTAGAAATAACTGGTTTTTGTCTGCTGTTGTATGTTTAGGCCCGTTGCAGATGTAGGTGATTGGCTATATAGCGATTGTCATTAATTATTTTTTAGTAAGTCTGTTTTTTAAATAGTTTATTAAAACTGCAGCTTGTGGATTCTGACATGGTGATCAGCGAATTCAACAACAGCAGGTTTATGAGATACGAATACGACAGTTTTATCGTTTAACGCTTTAATACTTGCTAATATTTCTGACTCGGTTTCAAGGTCTAGTTCGTTAGTTGATTCATCAAAAATTAAAATCTGTGGATCATGATATAGGCTTCTGGCAATTCCTATTCTCTGTTTTTCCCCACCGCTTAGCAAAATACTGCCATCTCCTAACAGAGAGAAGTATTTATCGGGGAGCTGATTTTCGATCAGTTCATTGATTCTAGCTAATTTTGCAACAGCCTTAACTCTATCTGTATCGATATCTAATTGCTTGACGCCAAAGGCAATATTTTGATATACGGTACCATTAACAAACTGGATATTTTGTGGCACATATCCTATGTTATTCTGCCATGGTCTGATATTTTCAGGTTTGATGGGTTTGTTATCGAAAGTTAATGAACCATTTGATGGTGTGATAAGACCTAAAATAATATCCAGTATCGTGGATTTACCTGAGCCAGACTTTCCAGATATGCAGGTAAATTGCCCTTTTTTGATCACTAAATTAAAATCTTTTAGAATTAGCGGTAGTTTGGCATCATATCTATAGGTTACATTATTTAACTCAAATGACTTTTCGAATGTTAATCTATCCTTTAATCTTGTGCTTTCACTGACCTGCGCTGAATCAGAATCTTTGTTAATATATTGAGATATTAGTTCCTTAAGTGCTGGACTGTTATACATAATATCTTCTAGACTATTAAAAATAGATTTTAACAGGGGGACAAGGCGGTAAGTTGCAAACGCAAATATTGTAATTGTAGCAATAGCATTTAATGAGCTGCCATCGGATAAAGAATAATAGGTAGCGACGCTGATCAGTATGCCAAATGCTAATATTTCCACAAACTGGACAGGTAAAAAACTGAGCACATAGTATTTTACTGATTGCTCGGCTAACAACTCAGATGGTTTAGAGAATTTTTCGACAAAATATTCTTTCCGGCCAGAAATTCTTATTTCACGAAACAATTCTATGGCGTGATTAATACTAGCGTAAATTTTTGATTCAAGTCGTGAGAAACTTTCGCCATAGCGACTAATATATTTGGCTAATAATACATATATCAAAGAGTATGCAATGCTTAGTGAAACAGTTGTGATAAGAGTAACCCATACATCTATATATAAAAGAAGTAAAAAAATGACTGCGCATGTTAATATGTCTGATATTAAATCTAACACGGCTACTTGCGTGCCTATCAAAACACGCTCTATATCGGACAGAATGTATTTTAAAATCTGTGATTTTTTAATACTATAAAATGCAGATGCTTTTTTAGTAAGAAAAATATTCAGTAGTTCTTGAGTCAAATAATGCTCCTTATAACTAAAAAAGCGCAGATTGACCCAATAAGTAAAGGTATAAAAGATATTACTAAAGATAATAGAGAAAAAAGTGAAAGCACCAAAAGCTAGTAAAAGAGAATCGTAACTTTCTATACCGAGGAAATTTTTGATCAATACAATTTGCTGATTTGATTCAACAAGATCTGGTTCGGAAATGATCGCAATAAATGGCATTATTGATATGATGCCTAGTGTTTGGATCAAACTGTTGACAATGGATAGTAAGAGTAAAAAAGAAATACTGTGTTTGTCGTCGGATTCGATCATCCTTAACGATTCTTTAATATGACGAAAATGTTGAAATTTCATTCTTGTGATAGTCCTGTAAACGGAAACTATTAGTTAAACGCCTTTTCTTCCCCTGGAATCCAACTTTTTTCCAAATTAGAATTGAAACTGCCTGTTCTTCAAGGATAAAACTCTAGTGACTTATCTGCATTGTATCAAAGTACACAAAAGTAGCCCACTGTTCTACAGCCTTTAAAATCTGCTTCAACATTTCAAGTTGCTCTAACGGCAGTGTGAATTATGGCTGGAGCGATGGAGTCCGACGAATTTCGTGTCGTTATTAGGTGAAAAGTGAAGCGATAAATAGAGTGTAGTAAGCATTTCAATACCAATAGCTTTTGCGGAGAATTGCGTTTATACTTCTCGTAATCGACTTAATATTCTGACAGCGAATTACAGATAAATAGTGCTTAACATGACCATTAGCAATGTCTTTCAATCCATAGTAAAACTTGTCTTTCGTTCGAAAGTTGCAGGTACTGGTGAAGTAAAACAGGCCACGCTTGACGAAGTGCAATCCGTACTGGAAATAGAAAAACGTTGCTACCCTACGACCATGCGCGATACCAGACAGGAGATACAAAATTATGTAGAAACCTTTCCGCAAGGCTTCCCCGTTTATCATAAGAACGGAAAAGTTGAAGCCTACCTCAATTCAATCCGCTGGAGGCGCAATAAACTGCATGATGAATGGAGTGGTATTGCATCTCACGACAGTGATGGTGATCTGTTGTTGATCAATTCATTGCTTGTTGACACCGGTTCAAGACGAAAGGGGGTCGGGATGCAGTTGATGAAGGCAATCATTGAGTATGCTGATGACCAAAAAATACACAAAGTGATGATGGCCGTCTCACCTGAGCGAAAGGACAGAATTAGTTTTCTTGAATCACTCGGATTTTCACGCACACTTTTTATTGAGTGGTACTACGATTCTGAGACAGAACAAGGCGAATATACACCTGCGCTCATTTACGAAAAATGTGTTACGCCCCGTACGGAAGGCACAGAGGCGTTGATTCAAAGATACTCCGAAAACCTGGAGGACACATACAAGGATATTGAACCGGACGAACTACTCAGCAGGGGATGGCACGGTCACTACCAGGATATACTTGAAGATGTCCAGCCAGGAGAAAAAATTCTCGAAGTCGCGTTTGGAAAGGGCCTGTTTCTGATGAAGGCACGGGATAAAGATGCAAGGTGCATGGGGGTCGATATCTCTCATCACTTTGTTGATGCTGCGAGAGTCATGCTGGATAAGAATGGATATACGGATATAGATGTTTTTCATGGAGATATGACTGATCTTCAGTTCTCCGAGCACTCGTTTGATAGACTGGTTGCAGTGTACGTTTTATGTCATTACACAAAACAACAGATCCCTGTCATCCTGAAAAGCATGATGCGCATCATAAAACTACACGGAAAACTGGATTTTGAGGTGATGTCCAGTAACAGCAAACACCTTGATCACGCACCAGATGCGCAAGCCTATGAACTTACAGAAGGATCAAATTTTTCTGAGGACGAATTGATTGCGATGATGCAGGAACTTGGCATTCCCGGCCATAACATCAGGTTATCTGAGAGGTTGGCACCCTGGTCAGTAGAGGAAGTTCAGGAATACCAGCAGATGTCCTGGCTGGTGCAGGCATCACTCTGAAAAACATAGTTACCAAGAAAAGAAAAGTGCGTGAAAAATGCCTATATCGATCAGTGCAGTTCTTCACTTTGGCTTTGCCGAGATAAAGTTTATCAGATGTTAGGCCATAAACAGCGGTTTAAAGGATATCGAAACTATGTTGAGCAAGGAGTAGACGAAGATATCAACCGTTTTCAGCCGTTATTTTTTTACCTGAGCAATGTCACCAAGCCAAAGATCAACATTCTGATATTGACCTAAAAGCGTCATGCCATAGATCCTTTGATCAGGATCAACGACACCTTTACATTTGTCGATTTGTATTAAAGTAGATGCGATATCTTCCGAAGGGTAAAACCAATCACAATTTTTCCCCATGGCCCCCCAAAATCGTTGTTGATCGATCCAGTTTTTGATATCAACTGCCTTAGGTGTTGCAGCCTTTAATAGTTTCCTGGCATATGCGAATTCCAAGTATGCGTGATCAAGTTGACAATATAGGGCGTGGTGAAACCCAGCCTTACTATGATAATCACCATCGTGCACATGTACAGTTGGGTAAAATAGTTTCTGATGATTTCGTGTGGGAAACTCAAATGCCATTGGATGTACAGAATTTTCTATTTCATCTTCTCTGTTTGACAAGCTAATTTTTAACTGAAAAACCGCAAAGCCATAATCAGAGTAGTTTGGCATTTTTTTCCAGACTTCGTCTGGCAATCGAAAACGCGGATCGATACGGTTAAAATCGCCCATGTTAGGAACATAGGTGGCTTCATAATCACCAACCTCATGGACGACAAGGGTTGTTTTCGAATCATCATCCCCCAAAGAATCATCCAAAACTACAAACTCCAGGTTACACATCTTGGAAAGATCATCAAAAATATCGGGGTAGCCACTTAAATCTATAAATTTCAGAGCGCCTTCGCCACTGCCCGGAACAACCGGCAGCGGCAAAATCAGGAGCGTTACGACCGCATCAAGATCAACGCGTT
>CAZOBX010000121.1:6525-16629 GCA_964578045.1 uncultured Kangiella sp.
CTCTTGTGCTTGAGGTAATTGTAAGGCTGTAAGCAAGGATCTGGAAACCAGGTTTGTTGTGTCGAGCAAAGATGCTGGTCTGATTGACCTTGGGCAAGTAATGCTCTGACCCTTCTTCGGCAGTGAGAATGCACATAGTTGATTGCTCCTTTAACGTGTTTTAACACCGAGTGTCGACGTAAACTGAGAGTGTGGGACCTTGACTGTGATCGTTAGCTACTGTTTTGCTTCGCACGATCATTATTAATTTTGTTTTGTTTGTCATTCATATCTGCCAAAAGATAACAGATAAAATTATATGTTTCAATTCGTGGAAGGGTTCTTAACAAACTTAAATATTTGGATTATAGTAGGCTTGTGCAAGATCCTGACTGGAATTTCCAAGTATTGTAAGAATACTCAATTTACTTTTTGATCGAAGGTAATCCATTGTTTTTCTGGAATAATGATAAAAACATAGAAAACATGCCAAATCAACCTGCAATTCGTTTTTATAGGGATTTGGCATCTTTGCTGACGTGTAGTCGAAACCTATTGGCTAGCCTGAAGTTGCTTGCTAGTCAATCTGATGGTCAAGAGTTAACTGACTGTTTACATCAACTTATCAAAGAACTGGAATGCGGGCATGCTCTTCATGAAGCTATGGCAAAATGTCAGTACGTTTTCCCAACTCTAGTGATAAAACTTATTCGTCTTGCTGAAGAACGTGGGTTGTTAGAAGAGTTTGGGGAAATGATCGCAGATGCTTATGCAAAAGAGTTTTTGCCCAATAACAAACAGGATAAAATTAAAAATTTATCCTTGTTATTAGCGGTGCTCGCGTTGTTGATGGACAATGAGAGTCCGAGTAAGGGTCTGGCAGAGGAGTTTGAAGTATGCCGTTGCTTGTATGAAGCCCAGGCCTGCGAAGAGTGGCAAGAAGCGCTGAAAGAGTTTGCGAAAGAAGGAAACCCCTTATGGCAGGAACTGTGCGGCCATAAGCAATTTTTTCCGCCAGCTCTATTACGGCTTTTTAAACAAACCGATTTCAGTGATTTGCTTAACCCGCAAAAACTGTTTGTCGATTTGTCTGCTGCGTTGTCCAAGAAATTAATTCCTGGTTTTAACTACGATGATGATTCGAAAATTATAAATTCTTTGCATATGTTAGAGCAGTATTTTACAACCCTTAGCCTGCTTCTTAGTAACGGTTTTTCTTTAGGATATACGTTAGAATATTTCGCACAAAGTTACGACGATAGTGAATTTACCTCTTGTATGGAGCAAATGGCAGCAAGCGTACGCTCTGGAGAACCGCTTGCCTATGCTATGCAACAACATCCTCAATATTTTTCCGATATTGTGTGCTTCTTAATAGGAGCCGCGGAAATTAACGGAGATCTCGCAAATACTTTGTCAACCATAAAGGACGCTATGGATAGAGGTTCTTTTTTGCCAAGCAGTTGTTATTAAACCAATTATTTTTCAAATTTATTAGCTCAGACTACACTGCGGTACGAGGTTCAGTATCAAATGAATAAGATCAAGTGGTGGTTAATGTCCTGTAGTTTCCCAAATTTGAATTGGGCCAGGCAAACTATTAATGAAGACCAAAGTGCTGAAATTTTCGATTGCGATGGTAAATATCATCAATTTGAAGATATAGGATCATCGGATCTATGGCTTCAAGAAGATGAATACATTTTGCTTGAAGAATTAGATTGGGAAGATGAAAAAGACCTTGGCACTGACCAAGGTAATATTCAAACACCTATTGCGAAAGGCGATGTTGAGCTGGCTAAGATAATGTATGTTAAACGCACTTTAAGGCTATAAATTTGGGCAATGTTGCGATAAATGCAGTCTGAGAAATTATGATATTAGCTGTAGATGTAGACTATAAAGAAATCCATGCATCGATCGCAGGCGTTCTTTTCGAAAACTGGGGCGATGGAATTGAAAAGAGTCATTGTTCTAGTATTGTTCGCGACGTGCATGACTATATTTCCGGGCAGTTTTACAAACGTGAATTACCCTGCATCCTGACACTGATCAGAGAACATAATTTAACACCAACCTGCATAATTATCGACGGTTATGTTTACCTTGACGGTGTTGGCACGCCAGGTTTGGGTAGGTATTTATTTGACGCTCTGAAAGCCAAAGTGGCAGTCATTGGAGTAGCTAAAAAACCTTATATTGATGTTACGAGGAAAGGTGAGATCTATAGAGGGTGTAGTAAAAAACCCTTATACGTAAGCTGCGAGGGCATGGAATTTGAGCAAGCACGTCAATTGGTGATATCCATGCACGGCAAATTTAGAATACCAACCCTACTGAAAAAAGTTGATCAATTATGCCGACAAATTCAAAACTGAGAATTAATCAATCAGCTTTAGATTATATTGAAAAAAAATTCTATTACAATGAAAAGCTGTTTACCGGGAGTATGTTTTCCGAGGATGGAGACGACATTATTGCGCTCGAAGTGATCCAGGGGGAATTAGGCCGGGCATACAGAAATAAGCTCTTAAATGATGTCGATCATAACCCAAACGGTTTTATTAAGATGCCAGAATATCCCATCCCTCAAGCGATGTTTAAAGGCAGGGCTGTTAACGGCACAACTTTTGGTTTTGAACAGGAGTTCTGTGTAAAAGAATGCCTTTATTATGATGGCATCCCTCTAGTAAAAATGACCTGGTATATTGATGGGAATCTTAAATCCTTTGAACGGTATATTAATAATGTCGAAGCAGGTTTTAAATTTTACCAAAATGGAGAGATTAAAAGTATCCTGATAGAAAAGGATAAGAAGCCCGATTTACGGATTATCATTTCTGAGCAAGGGGAATTAGACTATCTCACTGTTTCGGAAAATTTATCAAACACGTTAATTGAAATTGAACCAAGCCTACCGTTTTATATTCCCTCCGGCAATGAAGATTTCGCTGACTACGTTTTTGGCGATAACGTCACTCTATCTGGCAATGGCATTGGCAAAGAACTCATTGATCTGATCCTGGAAAGGAACTGTTTAGCAAAGACTTCAACAATAATTGCAGACGTTTTGGGTTTTAAGAAAAGCCAAATAGTAAAGATAGGTAGACTCGCCAAGCTTGAAAGGCTAGAAGTAAAGGATATTAACGGTAATATAGCCGATGAGTTAGCGCAGATCAAACAGCAACGACCCGAAGTAAACATACATTATCATTTTTTGATTGAATAATAATCCATGCAAACTCTACTGCAGAAAATTAATACATCCGCGTTAGAACTACGCAAACATAAATTTTATTACAAAGGAAAATTGTTTACAGGCGTGGCTTTTGAAGAAAAACATGATTATGTGGTGAGCGTGAAAAATATTGTCCAGGGAGTAGCTACTGGCTATTATCAAAATAGTTTCTTTAACGTGTCCGAGGGTACCATGCGAATTACTGCAGCACACCCCGACCTGGAAGGTGATCCAGAATATGGAGAAGTAAGACGACTGCGAGGTGAACCTTTCAATGGTATATTCTACGAATTTGATGGATATTCGAATGGCATTAAAAACGAATTTTGCATTGAAGAATCATTGCATGTGGACGGTAATCCAGAAATTGAAGTCAGGTGGTACGCTAGCGGTGGCTTGTGGCAATATAGCTACTGGCGCGATAAGTTCCTGGCAGAATTTTATTATTTTGAAGGGGGGGGAAAAGCTATCTAGGGTTACGAAAAGATCATGGTAACGCGTCGAGAATATGTTTTTCAGAACAAGGGGGCATTGACGAACTTAAAATAGAAGGGAACTTCTTTGAGTTGAGTAACGTGCTGGTCGATGAGCTAGTTATTCGCCCTATAATACGACTGTCAGAGATTGTTCAATATAAAGCAGCCGATCACATAACCCTCGAAGGCAGCGGATTAAGCGATGATATATTTGAGTTATTATTGGTTAGTAATTTCTTTAGGCGTACTTCTTCGATAAATATGATCAAGGTCAATGTAGGCGAAAAGTCGATTAGATCATTGGCAACTTTATCGACACTTAAGAGTATAAAGTCATATGATAAAAACGGAAAACTTGCAAAACATCTTATTAATCTTAAGAAACAAAGAGCCAACATAAAAATTGACTATAGAACGCGATTTGCATAATCAATTTTGGAACATCTCAAGAACCTGTAAATAGATGAATGGGATCCGTCAGCATCTGACCCCTTGATTTCATTTGAGAGCCTACCCAAGCTGTAACAATTGATGGCAAGAACCTAATTCTCTAACTTCTTTTTTAATCGCAATAAATCAGTACTCACTGGATTGACTGCCAACCCCTTTTCAATAAGTCTGCGCGCTTTTTCTTTATCGGGGGTTGTTAACACTCGTGTCGCGTAATCTCGCCAGGCTCGCCAAGATTGCGGATACAATTGCGTTAAAGCGTCAAATCCCATATAACTTTTGCTTTTTTCTCCTTGGTCAAAAAGGTCACGAGCTGCAAACCGCATTTCGCGTTCATCAAAAGATTTCCACCAATCGTATTTTGCAAACAGGTTTAGTCGTTGTTGATAGACCTTTTGAAATTCTTCAATATTCGACTCAATTAAAATTGCCGGTAGACTCTTATAAGGGTGATCGAGTTCGAGGATAAAATCGAGCGCTCTATCGCGACCTGTAACGTAATCGGCACCTTTGAAGACAAAAGGTAAATCAATTACTTGATGCCAACTATCATTTTTGGGATGCCCCATTTGCCAGTAGACACTGGATATTTCAAGTTGCATGCCGCTGTTTGACAAATGGTAGGTCTGAGGATCACCATAACCATTCACCGGCGCCCCTGGCGGTTCGCCTACAAGCAAGGTATTTGTGTGTTTTAGCATTTCTGCATAAATCATTTGAGCGGCGCTGTAGGTCTTTCTACCGGTTAAAGTGAATAGTTTTCCAGTTTGGTTAATCGAATCACGCTTAATAATTTCATGTACCAAGGGTAAAACCATACTGCCATCACCGCCGGGATTAAAGCGAATATCCAGTACGAATTTGTCGACGGGATTATTATCGATCAAAGAAAAAACTTCATGAAGAAAGTCTTTGAAGCTTTTAAAATTGTGTCTGCCATTATTAGTGGAATAACAAATGGCGACGTACATGGTATTATTGTCCTCTTGATAGTCGTACCAATAACCACGTCTTGTTCTCAAGAAATGAGGGATGGACGACTTTTCGCTAAGTGGTTGTCTACTCCATTTTTTAACATTTAAATTTTTATAGGCCATATGGTATCTAGGATAATGTTCTTGATCAGTCGGGCCGTACATTTCGCCATAAGAGCGTGACTCGTGATTGTTGAAAGGGATATGAATGGAAGTGACTTTTTGACTAAATGTTTGACCTTTATCATCCTTCAACTGAATTGAAATTTGCTTTTTGTCTGAAATAATTTTCAGGTCGAGCAGTACTTCTATACTGGTCATAAAATAGGTGTTTTGAGTTCTTCCGAAATCATTATCACTGGAATGAAGATCGGCCGTTAATTCAAATATTTCTTCAATCGCTACGCCGTTTATACTGATTATTTTTTTACCGAGTAAATTAGAATAGTCATCAATTGCAGAAACGACATAGAATCCGTCTTCAAATTGGTAAAAATAAAGTGGTAGCCAATGATTAAAACCATTCGGATCGACCGGATGTAGTGAAGTATGTCGATCTCTTAGTTTACTCAGTAGTTTCATCATTTGGACTTGAATGTGAATCGAACTGCTATCTTTTGCGCTATATTTTATCAAAGCAACTTCTTCGTAGAATTTTTCTTTAGGGAAATGATGGTAAGGATCAGGGTGGTACTTTTCGATGTTATTGACCATCTCGTCTATATCTTCAAGCCATTTTGACAGAGTCATTTCGGAAGCGGATACCGATATAACTGAAGTTAAGCCGACAATAACGAGTGAGTTTTTAGCTAGAATACAGACTCTATCCAAAGATTTGAGAAACGAAAAAACGCTAGACACGGTAGAAAACATAAGCGATAACATCCCTTAAATAGATAAGCTTTGAGAAATTTGAAGTCTTAACTGACTTGAAATAACTGAGCGCTGTGCAAAAATTAACGCCAATGGACGTTAGACGCGGAATTGCTCTAAACGGTTTACACCGACAGAATAATTAGCAAAGCTGACAGTCACCATATCAAACGGGTCAAATGGTAATGAATGGGGTCTTTAATTGCCAGTTTATATTAATATTGCTACTCTTGAGGGATGGCTAGACAGATCAGAATAGAGTATCCCGGAGCAGTGTATCATGTCACATCAAGAGGCAATGATCGGCAGGGTGTCTATGAAACCAAAGCGGATCGCTATAAATTCTTAAACTTATTAGAGCAATCTTGTAAATGTTATCAGTTGAGTGTTTACGCCTAAGAATCAGGGATACGATTTAGTCTATTAGAAACAAAAGATTGACACGATAGTGTCGCGTATTATGATACAGCGAATTGACTACTAAATTTAAGATGAGCTAGGAAAAACAATGGATAAATTCGACCAAAAAATTATCGGTGAATTACGTTCAAATGCTCGAATGAGTATTTCGAGCATTTCTCAAACAGTTAATCTTTCGCGCTCAGCCGTTTCAGAACGTATTAAGAAGCTTGAGAACTCCGGTATCATAAAAGGCTATCAAGTTTTGTTGAGTGAATCTCAAAAACAGACTGTATCAGCTTATTTCGAGATCCACCATAAGTGCGCTAGTTGTAGAGATGTAGTACCTTTGTTTAAGGCACTACCTGAAGTAATTACCTGCCGTAGCATAAGTGGAGATATGGATTTACTGGTTTATTTAACGGCGAGTTCTATGCAACGCATTCACCAAATTCGGGAGTACTTGGATACCCAAGAACAAATTACTAAAGTTAAAACCCACATGGTCATGAGTGAGTGGATGGCTAGTCATTAACCTCAACTCGGGATAAGAATTGCCAGAAAAATGTCAATATTTAGTAAGTTGCTCCAGGATAACTACTTCCGCATTATCCTATTACTGTCCATCCTTGGACATATGCATTACCCTAATGGTCTACATCCATGTAGAACCGCTTTTCAAGCGGAGGGGATCTTGAAATACTTCCTAGAAGCTATAAATAACCGAGAATTGGAGTCGATCAACATTCGGTCGCTTACCATCAGTTAATTCACCTTTCAAATTTTTATATTCCAATCCGACTTTTAGCTCGTCCGAAATCAAATACAACAAATTAGTTTGGAAGGACTGAGCGGAATCTACCGCATGCCCGGTGCCAAGCATTTGTTGATTTAATCCAGGGTCTAAACTTTCATTCCAACTTCCCATAACGATAGATTTAAACCGGTCACTCCAATGAAAAGTAAAACCAATCGTACCGCCTCGTAAGTCGATGGCTTTTATTCGCTTTGCGCTATTGGCAGAATCAGAGCTGCTTGTTTCTGTGCTATCAATATCCAAAACCACGCCGTCAGAATAAGCTGAATACGCACCTATATGTCCGATACCTCCACGAATATATTGCATCATGAAATCCAATTTATCTGGAATCAACGTCACAGAATAGGTAGCGGATATACCACCAGTAGTTTCATGTGCTTCGTATACTCCATTATCAATCCTTATTTCTCGTAATATACCAGTTAGAGAGAAATGACCGAATTCAGGATCCCAATCGACTCGCGCAACAAAATCTGGAAATCGTTGATCGTCAGTAATTAAGTTATCACCTAAATTCGAGGTCGCGTTTTCAAGCGCAAATTGATAGGTAAAATCATCACTCTTTTTTGTGTAGCGGATTTGAGCTTGTCTTATAAATACCGCACTGGTTTGTGCTGCAAAGTCTATGGAATCCAAATAACCTTCAAAGTCTACAAAAGTAGAATAGGTTTGTCCGAATAAAAATCCATTGGTCTCGATATAAGCATGTCTTAATACGAAACTGGATAGATTTGTCGAGTAAGATTCTATTGAATTACCGTTAGCACTACCCTCTCCTGTGAAATTCGCTTCCATATAAACTTTAATAGGTCCTATAGGCGTATTGTTTTTTGTTATTCCAACATAAAGTTTACTTTCCTTGGCATTGAGGCCAACTCTGATTCCTTTACTTTCATCTGCAAACAAAAGATCAGCAGTGTATAAACCTAATGCATCATCAATTCCATTAATTCCACTAGTAGTAGCCGCCATATCCAGTTTCACCATACCACCAAACGTAAATTCGATTTCTTTCAACAGTTCGGATTTTGATGCAGAATTAGCTGTAGCGCTGTTAGTGAAGATAAAAATGTAGCCTAAAACAAAACCGATAACAGATTCTTTGAACTTGTTTATAAATTTTATATTAGTATTCATTTCAACCTTGATCGTTTCCAAATATTGAAATGAGTATAAATTGGATATGAGATACAAACTGTCGGAGTTATAGCGCGATTTGACGTTTATGCATGCATTATGGCGGAATGGCCATATAATGATTAATATGTATCTGCTTTCAAACGTCGAAGACTAAATTAAGGAAAAGTCCAGCGAAGACTAAGTGTCCAATAGCTCGAATTATCAATATCAGTTGCGATGACCAAATCGTTTTGATTAATAAACCGCAGATGTTGACTAAATTGTCGGCCCAAAGAGCTACTAACAGCAATGGATGACGTTATTTGCCAGGTCAGACGAGTTTCCGCTCGCCAGGCTTCGCGCTGAAAGCTGGAGTCCTTGCTCAAACCTTTATTATAAACATGCCACTGATTACCATCGGGAGCAATCGAGAAGTCCAACTTAAGCTGTGGTTTGATGTTAAAAATAATAGCGGGGTCTGGATACACGAGGCGGATTGTCCATGCACCTGTAGGCTTCCAGATAGCACCAAATATCGGATAAGCTCGATATTGTCCAAAACGCTGGTCTGCGCACAAGCCATATAGCCACTCGAACTGGTTTGAAATCTGACGACTTAGTTGCAGCGCAAACCATAACTGCAGGTCCTCCCGCTTAAGCTGACCAGGATTGTTAAATCGATTGGACGAAGTGGCAATTGCCGGTGCCAGGCTGATCCGTAGTTGTTTATTTGAGCTCGATTGTATCCAGTGGACCGGCATAGCTAAGGTGTGCAGGTCGCCGTTGGTTTGTGGCTCTGATGTGGCAAACAACTCAAAATTGAAGGTTTCGTATTGATAATTAACACCGACTAAAATGGAAAAATCATCTGCTGCGGTGGCTTTTTTTTGGTAAAAAATTGATTCCGCTTGATAGCGGCGGTGCTCTATTCTCCCTGGTGAGCGCTTATCAAAATTCGATTTTGCAAAGTCATTAAAGGCTATCTCAACATAACTCGCTTGCGGATTTTGGGCGCAAAAGGCGGTCGAAATGGCACTCACCTGGGTTGATAACAGCATCAAGCAGGCAGCGTTAAAAATGGCCAGTCTAATCAGTTGCATAAAATAGCCTCAAAAGCGTGACTTGCCGGTAATTAAAAATTGCACAGTGCTAACCAATAATAAACCAAAGCAAAGCATGGGGTCTACCATTGAAATTCGTAGGCGAATATGGTCGGGTCTTAAGATGTCAGTTTGATCACTATCTGTTAGAAATCATAGGTGGTCAGATTAAATTGATAGCATGCATCCTTTATACATCGATATTACTGAAATAAGGTAAGTCGCAGAGTAACTAATATAAACCAGTCTAATTAATAAACGAGCAACAAACGTAAAATAGCGATAAGCCAAAGAGTGGCCATTCATCATTTTGTTTGACTCGAAGTCATCACTTGTATTCGACGTGTTTTTGAAGGAAATAGACGATTTGAACGAGCTAAGGATTTCCGCGTAGAAATTAGGGGTTCAAGAGCCAAGGGGGCAGATCCAAGAACCAGGGGCGGATTTAGAAGAAACAGGTGTCAGATCTGACTTCGTGAATTCTATGAATTTAGTGGAAGAGACCTCATTTAAACGTATTTTATCTGAAAGCATTCTAGGGGTATTTAAAAATATTTTTATTTTGGGTGAGATATTTTTAATACTTAGTGCACTAAACTTGTTGAAACTATTAATTATCTTTAAATCTTAAGCAATACCGAGGGAAATTAACCATAGTCGAAGAACTAAATAATGT
>CAZOBX010000122.1:0-1809 GCA_964578045.1 uncultured Kangiella sp.
GATAACGCACTAAATCACCGGTTTTATATAAACGGTCATCAGGATTATCACTGAATGGATTTTGGATAAATCGTTCTGCGGTTAATTTTGGTTGATTGAGGTAGCCTCGCGCCAATCCTACTCCGCCTATATACAATTCGGCGACTACTCCAAAAGGCGCTAATAGCTGATTGCTATCTAATAGAAAAATTTGAACCTGCGCTAATGCTCGCCCTATATAGGGTTGCTCTCCTTCTATTTGACAATAGGTACTGTTAACACAACTTTCTGTTGGTCCATAAGCATTAAAGGCAATTCGCTTGTTTTCCTGCCAGTCGACTAATTTTGACCATAATTCACTGGTTATAGGTTCCCCACCAATCAGTAAGCTCGGTAATGACTCAGCTATCCCTGAATCAAGCCATAACTCAACCATAGAGGGAGTACAGTCCAACACGCCAATATCATTATTCTTTACCCACTCTTTTATTTCCTCAGGTTGTTGTCTAATATCATTTGACAACAAAACAATACGGCGCCCCATCATCAATTGTGACACGGCTTGAAGTGAGGCATCAAATGCATAACTAGCATTCCACCCCCAAGCTTGTTCGGCACTACACAACGGCCAGTCATTCATGTTTACACTTAAATTATAGAGACTTGAATGTTCAACCATCACGCCTTTGGGTTTACCGGTTGAACCCGAAGTGTAAATAACATAGGCCAGATTAGATGAGTTCTGATTATCTGATAATACAGGGTTAATGCTTGGATAAGTGTTCAACTTCTCCTGAGAAGCCACAGTATCCAACTCAATAATATCAATACCTTCAGCAAGCTCCACTAGCATTTTTAGATCCGATTGCGTCAGTAAATGCTTTATCTTGGTGTCTTGTAAAATATACTCTAACCGGGCTTTCGGATAATTTGGATCCATTGGCACATAAGCCCCGCCCGCTTTGAGAATAGCGAGGATACCAATCACCATTTCCAGGCTTCGCTCAACACAAATGCCCACCAGTGTTTCCGCTTCAACTCCTTGCGCTCGCAGATAATGGGCTAATCGGTTAGCCGCTTCATTCAGTTCTCGATAGGTCAGTTGTTTGTCTTCAAACACCACTGCAATATTATCCGGCGTTTGCGCTACTTGCGCTTCAAACAATTCATGAATGAGTTTATCTTGCGGGTAATCGACTTCGGTGTCATTCAGCTCATGAATCAAATAATGCATTTCTTGTGCGGATAACATCGGTAAATCACCCAACTTTGATTTAGACGTTTCGGCTATGCCTGTTAGCATACAATTTAAATGCTCACTCAAAGTTTCAATATGCGATTGAGTAAAAAGCGAAGTGTCATAAACCCAAGAAAAGTAAATGCCTTCTTTTGTCATTCGCGCGCTAATATCTAAATCAAATTTGGCAACGACTTCTGAGCCGCCCAGTGGCGTAAAACTCAGACCAGGAATACTCAATTCACTTTGCTCATTGGTATTCATCGTGAATAAGATTTGAAATAGCGGCGCATGCTGGGTGCTACGCGACACTTTACAATGCTCGACCAGTTGCTCAAACGGAATATCCTGATGCGCCTGAGCATCCAGATTAACGGCTCGGATATGGGCTAAATAATCAGCAAGGTTTTCATGATTGGTACCCGCTCGAAGTACCAAGGTATTGACAAAGAAACCAATCAAAGGCTCCAGCTCTGCCTGCAGGCGGTTTGCGACTGCCGTTCCTATTATAATATCTTGAGTATTACTGTGGCGGGATAAGACTAACGCTAATGCCGCATGTAATAACATAAAAGGCGTCAACTGATTGTCGG
>CAZOBX010000122.1:1819-16426 GCA_964578045.1 uncultured Kangiella sp.
TGTCGGTTGCAATTTGCTGCAGTCGCTGAGCTAAGTGAGTATCTAATCGACTCGTCACTAGGGCTCCTTGATGAGTTTTCATGTCTGGTCGTGGGTAGTCCAGCGGTAGACTATGAACGGCAGGCACTTCTTCCAGTTGTTTCTGCCAATGATCAATCTGAGTTTCTAACACTTCCCCAACCAGCCACTTTCTTTGCCAATGGGCGAAGTCCGCATACTGAATATCAAGAGGAGGCAGTGGGTCGGGCTTTCCCTGAATAATCGATTGATACTGAGTCACAAACTCGCTCAGTAAAACCCCCATGGACCAACCATCAGAGGCTATATGATGCAAATTGAAAAGCAGAATGTCTTGACCTGCTTTCTCTTGAGTTGAAAGATGAAGGTAAGCAACTCTCACCATTAAATCCTGACTTAAATCAAATGGTTTAAAGCAGTCTTCTGTGGCTAAAGTTTTGACTTTTTCTTGTTGCGCGGTTTCATCCAACTGAGTTAAATCGTGACGAACAAGTTTAAACTCAAATTCTGATTGGATGATTTGTAATGCGTTGTCACCTTCTGCTCTAAATACGGTTCGCAACGTTTCATGGCGCGTAATAATTCGACTAATTGCGCGCTCGGCAGCATTCACATTAAAGTCACCGTTGATCTGGAGTGCAGTGGGCATATTGTATTCCGCACTGCTCCCTTGTAGTTGGTCGATAAACCATAAGCGCTGTTGGGCGAAGGATAGCTGCAGGCTATTGTTGTCGCGAGCAAAAGGCTTAATAACAGGTTTTTTTCTATCTAAATATTTTTCGTTGCATTCTCGAAAGTATTGAATTATTCGTGACTTATTTTGCTTAACCTCTTCTTTAAGCTTGTCATGAAATATATAACCTTTCTTTATATGAAACCCAAGTTTTTCATCTTTCACAAACAAATGAATTCCATTATCGATAGCTTTTTGTACGATGTTTGCTGGACTCATATCCATCCTTCTTCAATTTCTAATTCATTTGGTTTTTCTTCTGATTTTTTAACAATTAGAGCATTTTCGATACTAACGAGTAGCTCACTAAGAGTTTGAATTTCAAAAATAGTTTTTACCATGGGTTCGACTAAAAACTCTCTTTTGATGAGAGCAATTAATCTAATAGCCAATAATGAATGACCGCCAAGTTCAAAGAAATTAGCAGTAACACTGATAGAGTCAGCATCAAGCTTAAGCAGCTTTGCCCAGATTTTGACTAAGGCTTTTTCACTCTCGCTTTCAGGTGCAATGTATTCCCCTTGTAGATGTCTACCGTCGGGCGCAGGCAGCGATTTTCGATCAATTTTGCCATTGGGTGTCAGTGGGAATTTATCCAAGATTACAAAAGCGGAAGGCAGCATATAATCCGGTAAAATTTTCTGAAGGCTGTCTCGAAGCTCGCTGACGAGCTTTGTTTCATCGAGCGTTTCAGCTTCTTCCGCCACCACATAAGCCACCAGCCGTTTTTGTCCCGGTTCATCTTTTCTGGCTAAAACGGTACAGGCAGTCACGTTTTTACACTGAGATAACTGACTCTCAATTTCGCCCAACTCGATTCGAAAACCGCGGATTTTGACCTGATCATCAACTCGGCCAATAAAATCCAAATTGCCATCCGGCAGGTAACGCACTAAATCGCCAGTTTTATACAGACGGTCTTGTGGGTCATCACTGAAGGGATTAGGGATAAATCGTTTGGCGGTTAACTCGGGTTGATTGAGATAACCGTTGGCCAATCCGGCTCCACCAATGTATAACTCACCAACTGAGCCTGGTGGTGTCAATTTTTCCTCAGTAGACAACACATAAAGAGAGGTTCCATTTATGGGACGTCCAACTGGAATTGAAGTTGCGTTGTTATCAGTTGATAAGATCGGATAACAGCAAGTAAATGTAGTGGCTTCTGTCGGACCATATCCATTAATAACCAAAACTTTCGGTAATGCATTTAAAACTCGATACACTGCTCCTGGCTCTACAATATCTCCGCCCGCTAGTACCCAACGTAATGAGTTCATATTCCTGGCTACATAACTCCATTGCTCAAACAAACCAGCGGTCAGCCATAATGTATTGATCTGCTTTTGTTCTACCGTCTGGTTCAACAAAACTAAATCAACGAGCTGCTCTGGGTATAAAACACTAGAGCCGCCATTTAATAATGCCCCCCATATTTCAAGTGTTGCCGCATCAAATGAAATTGAACTATGTTGTAAAAATCGTGTTGATTCATTCAACTCAATAAAATCAGGTTTTGTAACAAGCCTGATCACCCCAAGATGAGGCGTTAACACCCCTTTGGGTTTACCGGTTGAACCTGAGGTGTAAGTCACGTAAGCTGTTTCAGATGGTTTTTGTGATATGTTAATTTTTGGAGTTAAACTCGAATAGGCTTGCAAACACTCAATAGCTGTTTGTGTATCTAACTCGATTAGTTGAATTCCTTCTGTAACGTTAAAATTTTTCAGTAAACTTGAGTGCGTGAGTAAAACTTTTAAGTTAGTATCTTGTAAAATATAGTCTAATCTAGCTTGTGGGTAATTCGGGTCAAGCGGCACGTAGGCACCGCCAGCTTTTAAAATACCTAAAATGCCAACAATCATTTCCAGTGAACGATCAACACAAATGCCCACCAAAGTTTCCGCTTCAACCCCCTGCTCTCGAAGATAATGGGCTAATCGGTTAGCCGCTTGATTCAGCTCTTGGTAGGTCAGTTGTTTGTCTTCAAACACTACCGCAATATTATCCGGCGTTTGCTCGGCTTGCGCTTCAAACAACTCATGGATGAGTTTATCCTGGGGGTAGTCTGTTTTGGTATCATTCAGCTGATTTAACAAATAATGAGTTTCTTTAGCAGACAACATGGGTAAATCACATAGCTTCGAATTAGGCGCCTCGGCTATGCCCGTTAACAAGCGATTTAAATGCTCACTCAAGGTTTCTATATGCTCATGAGTAAACAGTGAAGTATCGTAAGTCCAAGATAAGTCACCGCCAGTTTCGGTGAGTTGAACATTCACCGTTAAATCAAACTTCGCCACTTGCTCATCATGCCATTTAACACCCTGGCTGGGTTGATGTTTTTGATTGGTACTGCGCTCAGCCACGCCTTCATTGGTATTCATGTTTAACATGATTTGGAATAACGGCATATGTTGCATACTACGTGGTATTTGACAACGCTCCACCAGATTCTCAAAAGGCACATCCTGATTGGCCTGTGCATCCAGATTAATCGCTTTTATCTGCGCAATATAATCACTGAAGCTTTCATAATCAGTATTCGCTCTCAACACTAAAGTATTCACAAAGAAACCAATTAATGGCTCAAGCTCTACCTGCATGCGATTAGCAACCGGAGTACCCATCACAATATCATTGCTATTGCTATGACGTGATAAGAGTAATGCTAATGCGCCATGCATTAACATAAACGGCGTCACCTGATATCGGATGGCCACCTGGAGTAATTGCTGGCTCAGGGCTGCTGGAATGGCTTGACTAATGGATGCACCTTGGTGGCTTTTTATTTCAGGCCTTGGATAATCAAGCGGTAAGCTGTGCACCGCTGGGACTTCATCCAATTGTTTCATCCAATAATTTAACTGACCTTCCAGTACTTCCCCTCTCAACCACTCACGTTGCCAATGGGCATAATCTGCATATTGGATGGCAAGCGGCTCAAGTGGGTCGGGCTTATCTTGTAATATCGCTGCATATTGCGCGTCAAACTCTTTGCGCAACAATCCCATGGACCAACCATCCGAGGCAATGTGATGCATGGTCAGTAGCAACAGACCTCGCTCTTTTTCAGGCTCTTTGGATAAGTGTAGGTAAGTACCGCGCAACATTAAATCACAGCTTAAATCAAACACCTGATTGCGCTCTTCCAGAACGAGTGTTTTAACCTGTTCGTTTTGCTCTTTTTTATCTAAATCACTTAAATCAATGTGATTGATTTTAAACGCTATCGCTTCTTGAATAATTTGAACAGGGCCTTCATCGCCTTCACCAAATATCGTTCTTAGGGGTTCATGTCGTTGGATGATACGACTAAACGCGGTCTCGACAGCTTCAAGATTAAACAGACCTTTTATCGGAATACTCTGAGGCATATTATACTCAGGACTCCCCCCATTCATTTTATCGATAAACCACAGTCGCTGCTGGGCAAAGGATAATGGTCGCTCTCCTTTTGTCTCAATCCGTTTTAATTTCAACGGCCCAAAATCAGCCTGCCTATAATCTAATCCTTCCGCCAATTGCCATGACCGTTCGCTAAGGAAATCCTGTTTGATATTCTTCTTCCAGGCCTCGCCTACACTGGCGCGAATTTTACCGTGGTCTTGAAACTTTACATCCCCCAACATCCGTGAACCTTGATGCACACCTTCGACCATCCTGGCAGAATTATTGTCATAAGGTGCAAGCAAAGCTTCGTCATAATCAATCGCCAGAAAATCACATAAAGCCCGCATCTCTGCCTCAGGCTCGGCAACTAACTGTTCAAATTGTATGGCATGCTGACGCGATTGCGGAATATCTTTTAAGAAGGCTTGAATATTTAATTGGCAACTCGTCCAAATCAACTCACCTAATTGTCGCGTTGTGTAATCGTGCTGATTCAAATAAAGCACTTGATCCAACTGGGCCTTTTCAAACGAATTGATCATGCCGTAAGGATGCCGCGCAAGATAGATATAATGCACTTCCTCAAAGCAAGCTTCAGCTTGCGCTAATATCGCCGGATGATAAGCATAAGAGGGCGTTTTATCGAGCAGTATTGAATCACCAATGTCGTCTTGTAATTGTTGATAAAATTGCTGTGTGCTCAGCCCTTGTTTCTCGTATTCATCCATTATCTGTTGGGCTTGTGCCAAACTACAGTCTTTAATTTCCATTAAAGCGCTTAGCGCGCCCTCCAGCCAGAATTTAAAACGCCCCGAAAATGCCTCTCGGCGCTGCGACAGACTGTCAAAAGCCAGCAGCTCTAACTCTGCTGGGGCAAAGAGTTTAGAATGTCCGGCCAGCATGACTCGTAATAAAGTAGAGCCTGAACGAGGCGCCGATAGAATAAAGACCGCTTTACTATTTTTCTTGCGCTTTTTCTTTGCGGACGTTTTAGCCGGTACAATGGGGACCAACTTTTTAAGCATCGCCAAGTCTTTTTCTTTTAATCGCCAACCAGACTCGCAGGCCCAATAAGCCGCTAAAGCCTGTTCATTGAGCAAGCCTTTTCGATACAACGCGTTAACATAGTTTTGCTCAAGAAAAATGGCAAATGCTTTAATCGTCGGCGCATCAAAAATCGACACCACCTGAACAATTTCACCTAACGCTTCCTGGAGTTTAGCCATCAGACGAACCGCCAACAATGAATGCCCCCCCAACTCAAAAAAGTTGACCGTGACACTGATTTTATCCGCATCCAGCTTTAATAACTTCGCCCAAATGTCAACCAGAACTCTTTCGGTATCACTGCTTGGCGCAATATATTCCTGTTGATAAAGGCTGCCATCGGGTGCAGGTAGCGCTTTTTTATCAATTTTTCCGTTCGCATTAATCGGCAAAGCATCTAGAACGACATAATATCCAGGGAGCATATAATATGGCATTATTTGAGCCATATGACTCTGTAACTCGGTCAGGTTAATTTCATCTCCAACAATATACGCAATTAATCGACTTTCTTTTTCATCATATATGACGCAGTTTTCTCGGACATCAGCATGACTTCTTAAAGCGCTTTCTATTGCACCTATTTCAATCCTGAATCCACGCAGTTTAATCTGAGAGTCAGCTCTACCTATGTATTCTAATTCCCCGTCATTCGACCAACGCACTAAATCGCCCGTACGATAAAGCCTAGTATCAACACTCTTATCATAAGGATCATTAACAAATTTTTCCTGAGTCAAAGCCGCTTGTCCGATATACCCCCGAGCAAGACATTCACCGCCAACATAAAGCTCGCCAACAGCCCCAAAGGGAACTAATTCTTGTGATTTTGTCATCACATAACACTTCACATTGTTAAGCGGCCGACCGATTGAAGGGATCGCTGGCCACTGAGAACTATCCTCGCCAAGAATGTGAGTGGTACAAACATGTGTTTCGGACGGACCAAAATGATTGACTAATTTAACGCCCTTGTGACGATTAAAAAAGCTTCTTATTTCAGGTGTGATCAATAATCGCTCTGCTGTTGATATGACGACAGATAAATCGTCAAATTTAATCCCTGCTTCGTTACTGAAAGTGGCGAGAGACTGCAACATCGCATAGGGTAAATTAAGTAGGCTGCTATGTGTTTTCGAAATAACATTTGATATTTGCTTAACATCAAATTGTTCATTCTCATTGATCAGGTTTAACGTGCCGCCTTGCAACAAGGCTAAACACATATCGGTAAAACTCATATCAAAACCAATAGAAGAAAACTGCAATACAGAATGCTCCCGCTTAAGTTCTGGACAATCTTGCAGAATGCCACTGATTAAATTAACCAACGATTGATGAGGCATACCAATCAGCTTAGGCTCACCGGTTGTACCTGAAGTGGTTAGAACGTAGGCAAGATTTATTGAGTTACATAAACTAATAGGATTAATTTTAGGTAATAAAGATAACTTCTCTACAATATCAGGATGTTCCAAATTTACTTTCAAAGTCTCTATTTCTTGAAAGATAACATCGGTAAGCGCTGAAGTAATTACTAATTTAGGGGCAAGGGCACCCACGCGTGTTTTAATTATCTCAGGCTTAAATTGAACATCAAGTGGCACATAAGCCCCACCGGATTTTAAAATAGCAAAAACACTCACCACCATTTCGAACGAGCGCTCAACACAAAGTCCGACTAACGTATCAGACTTCACCCCTTGCTCAACAAGATAATGCGCCAATTGATTAGCCCGCTCATTGAGCTCGCGATAGGTCAGTTGTTTGTCTTCAAAGACCAGCGCAATGTTGTCCGGTGATTGCGCGGCTTGATCCTCAAACAATTTATGGATGAGTTTATCTTTGGGATAATCCATCTGCGTATCATTTAACTCGCGCGTGAGATAATGAATTTCGCGCTTGGATAACATGGGTAAGTCTTGAAGCAAAGACGCTGGCGTTTCAGCCAAACCTGTGAGCAAACGCTGTAAATGCTCGTTTAAGATTTCAATGTGCGCTCGCGTGAAAATACTTTTATCATACTTCCAGGATAAATGACCGCCGGATTGAGTAAGTTGAACATGCACCGCTAAATCAAATTTCGCCAATTGCTCGTCATGCCATTTGACGCCCTGGCTTGGTTGACGTTTTTGACTAGTATGACGCTCAGCCACGCCTTCATTGGTATTCATATTGAGTAGAATTTGGAATAAGGGTGTATGTTGCCTACTGCGCAGTACTTGACAACGTTCCACCAAATTCTCAAAGGGCACATCTTGATTGGCCTGTGCATCCAGGTTAATCGCTTTTATCTGCGTAATGTAATCCTCAAAACTTTCATAATCAGTGTTCGCTCTTAGCACCAAAGTATTCACAAAGAACCCAATCAACGGTTCAAGTTCTACTTGCATGCGATTGGCGACTGGTGTGCCAATCACAATATCATTGCTATTGCTATGGCGTGATAAGACTAATGCTAAGGCGCCGTGTATTAACATAAACGGGGTCACTTGATACTGATTGGCCACCTGGAGTAATTGTTGGCTTACCTCCACCGAAATGGCTTCACTAACAGATGCACCTTGATGGCTTTTGATTTCAGGCCTTGGATAATCAAGTGGTAAGCTATGTACCGCTGGTACTTCTTCCAGTTGTTTCATCCAATAATTTAACTGACCTTCCAGTACTTCCCCACTCAACCACTCGCGCTGCCAATGAGCATAGTCCGCATATTGGATTGCCAGCGGCTCCAGTGGGTCGGGCTGGCCTTCTAATACAGCGGAATATTGCGCGTCAAATTCTTTGCGCAGCAATCCCATTGACCAACCATCGGAGGCAATATGATGCATGGTCAACAACAATAGACCTCGCTCTTTATTCGGTTCGCTGGATAAATGCAAATAAGTACCGCGTAGCATTAAATCATAGCTTAAATCAAACACTTGAGTATGCTCTTCCAGAACGAGTGTTTTAACCTGTTCGTTTTGCTCTTTTTTATCTAAACCACTTAAATCAAGATGGTTTAGCTTAAACTCAACCCCCGCTTGAATAACTTGAACTGGCCCCTCATCACTTTCACCAAATATCGTTCTTAGGGGTTCATGTCGTTGGATGATACGACTAAACGCTGTCTCGACCACCTCAAGATTAAACTTCCCTTTTATCGGAATACTCTGAGGCATATTATACTCAGGACTGCCACCATTCATCTTATCGATAAACCACAGCCGTTGCTGAGCAAAGGATAAAGACAAAGGACTACCATCGCGATTTACAGGTATGACTTCCTGCCTTAAGGTAAGACCAGAGCCTTGATGGATAGCATTCGATAAACCTTGAACCGTCGGAGACTCAAAGATGGTTTTAATGGCCAGCTCTTGCGCAAGCTCCGTCCGAATTTCAGCCACCAAACGAACAGCAAGTAACGAATGACCGCCTAACTCGAAGAAGTTCGAGGTGACACCGATTTTATCCTCATCCAGTTTTAATAACTTCGCCCAGATTTCAACCAGCACCTTTTCAGTTTCATTGCTCGGCGCAATGTATTCCTCTTGGTAAAGCGTACCATCAGGCGCTGGTAGTGCCTTTTTATCAATCTTGCCATTAGGCGTGAGCGGAAATTCATCCATCACGGTAAAAACTGAAGGTACCATATGACTTGGCAGGCGTGATCCTAGTGCTGACTTAAGCTCGTTTATGAGTCGCGTACTCTCACTCCATCTATACTTAGTTGGCAGAGACTTTTCTTCTATCAACTCTTGTCCCTTTATTTGATAAGAAGGATGGATCGCGTAGATAACGTATTGAGAGGCGCCTTTTAGTATTTCTTCTTGACTCAAATGCCAGCGAAATCCCTTTGTTTTGAGTATTTCTTCCATCTCGCTTAAACGGTTGCCAATATCATGAACTTCGATAACAATCTGCTTTATCTTGGCCCAATCTTTATCAGCGATACCAGCCAAAACATCCATTTCACTTTTTTGTACATCAATTTTGAGTAAGTCTATCTGAGTGACGTGATTGTCTTCAATGATTTGAGAAATAGTTTGTAATTGACACTCAACTTGTTCGCTGTTCAAGCGCTCAGTCAACAACTCATCAAATTGAGTTTCTGACAACTCGCCGGCGGCCATCGCTTCATGATGCTCATTTTTTAAATAGGTTTTTACATCATTGAAGTCATCTTCATATTTTCCATAACGGCTTGAAATCAGTGAATTGTGCGGGTAAAAAGTCAACACGACATCTTGAGCTTTGTTTGACAAACCACAACAATAGAGTTGCGTATTCAGATCATAGAGAGCGCTATTAAATTCCAACACATTAAAAACTGAAGGGATCGGTTCAAACGCCATGATTGTTGCTGTTGGACAAACTTGACTGACAAACAAACTAAACATCCCTGTATTCGCGCCAACATCAAAAATGTTTGCATTCTCTCTCAGGCGAATGCCATGCCTGAGATAAGTTTGCTCTTCAAATATTTCCTTGTAGGTAAACTCTGTTTCTTGCTCATTCAGACAACCCACCAACATGCCATTTGGCAACGCCTTGCGAACGATAGTATCCCATTTCGCTTCGCAATCTAATTGAATTAATCTTCGAACCGGGTGAGCAATCGTCTGCTCTGGTATCACGTAAGCAAAAAGATTTTGCTCGTTTTCGACGACAATCGCATTTTCAACCGCAGAGTGTGCCAACAAGGCATTCTCAATTTCACCCAACTCAATTCGAAAACCGCGAATTTTTACCTGTTCATCAATCCGGCCGATAAACTCTAAATTACCGTCCACCAGGTATCTCACCAAATCGCCGGTCTTAAATAACCGTCCCCCTTCTATCCAGGGATTGGTGATAAATTTCTCCGCCGTTAGTTCCACCTGGTTGATATAACCTTTGGCCACGCCCAGCCCACCAATGTGTAATTCGCCAATGGCTCCTCGTGGTAATACTTGCAGTTGTCCATCCAACACATACAGCTGCGTATTAGCCATCGCACGGCCAATCGGCACATTTTCTGGCAACACGGTATGCTCGCTCACATCATAAATTGCGCAGCCCACCACCGCTTCTGTCGGTCCATAATGATTGTAAATTTGACTCAATGGAAAACGTAATTGCAGTCTGCTCGCCAATTCCCCGGATAAGGCTTCACCGCCCACCACAAAGACATGTGACGCAGGATAGCTATCACCTTGCAATAACATCAACAATCCGTTGACGTGACCCGGCGTCAGTCGTAATAAATAATTCGAACACGAAGTACCTGATAATGCCAATGCGAGCGACGTAAGCACATCATCAGCAGGTAATAAGTCGACCCGATCACCGCTAAGCAGCGGTAAGAATAAGCTCGGTACCCCAATGTCGAAACCATGGGATGTGATCAACAAGGCACCATCTAAATCGGTTGTATAATAATGCTCTAAACCATAACAACAATAGTCGAGTAATCCTCGATGACCAATTTCAACCCCTTTAGGTTTTCCTGTAGAGCCAGAGGTATAAATCACATAAGCACTATCATCGAGCCCTACATTTTGTGTTGGATTAATTTCTTCAAAGTCACTTAACCAATTCGGATCTGAAAGACTTTCTTCGATGAAGAGGATGTCGATACCCGCAACTGGCACCTGACCCGAAAGACATGATTGCAATAAAACAAATTCAATCCCAGCGTCTTGGATAATATGCGCGTTTCGCTCTTTCGTATTTTTAGGCTCAAACGGAATGTAAGTCGCGCCAGTTTTTAAGACCCCGAAAATACCGATCAATAATTCAAGTGAGCGCTCGACGCACAAACCGACGTAATCACCAAAACTAATCTCTTCATCTATCAAATAATGAGCGAGTCGATTGGCGCGTTGATTCAATTCAAGATAAGTGAGACTCTGCCCCTCAAACACTGCCGCAATGTTATCGGGATTTTGCAATGCCTGAGCTTCGAATAATTCATGAATGCATTGCGCTTGTGGATAATTCACCTGCGTTTGGTTCCACTCAGTGATTAATCGCCTGGACTCGGTTTCACTTAATAAATCTAATTGACTCACCCTTTGCTCAGGCTGATTGATAATATTCGTCAACAAGGCTTCAAAATTAGACGCCATACACTCGATGGTCTCAGTGTAAAATAGATCCGTGTTGTAGCCCCAAACAAAATAAATACCAACGTGAGTAATAGTTGCCGACAGCTCTATATCAAATTTCAACGATTGGTCTGAGGTATCTAACTGGCCACTTTTAGCTCGACCGGGTTTATCGCTATTTTGTAGCGTTAATGTAATCTGGACCAATGACGAGTGGCTCAGACTTCGCTCTGGCTGGAGCACTTCCACCAGCATTTCAAAAGGAATATCCTGATGTTCAAACGCCGATAAAATCAGATGTTTATTTTGTTGTAATAATTCACTAAAACCTGGATCATTCGAGAGATCAGTCCGTAGTACTAACATATTGACAAAAAAGCCAATCAAGGACTCGACGTCCTGATGAGTTCGCCCGGCAACTGGGCTGCCAATTACGATATCATCTTCATTATTATACCTGCCTAGTAACACTGCAAAAGCGGTTTGAATAAACATAAACATAGTCACATCTTGTGCCTGACAATAAGCATTAATTTGACTGACGAGTTCGCCCTCTATCACCTGGCCATATCGTCGTCCATTAAAACTCTGTAGTTGTGGTCTTGTTTTATCCAGTGGCAAATTATGTACCTGAGGAATGCCGTCTAATTGATTTGTCCAATAGCTCAGTTGTAAATCTAAAACTTCGCCTTGCAACCACTCGCGTTGCCAATGGGCATAGTCCGCATATTGGATTGCAAGTGGTTTGAAGGGGTCGGGCTTATCTTGTAAGACCGCCGCATACTGCGCGTCAAATTCTTTACGTAACAATCCCATTGACCAACCATCAGAGGCAATATGATGCATGGTAAGTAACAACAAGCCTTGTTGCTTTTCAGGTTCACTGGATAAATGCAGGTAAGTGCCACGTAACATTAAATCAGCACTTAAATTAAACACCTGATTGCGCTCAGCATGAATGAGTGTTTCGAGTTCCTGGGTTTGTTCCTTTTTGTTTAAGCCACTTAAATCAATGTGGTTGATTTTAAACGCAACCGGCTCTTGAATAATTTGAACGGGGCCTTCATCGCCTTCCGCAAAAATAGTTCGCAACGGCTCATGTCGTTGAATGATGCGACTAAACGCCGTCTCGACCGACTCAAAGTTAAACTTGCCTTTAATCGGAATACTCTGAGGTATATTATATTGAGGACTCCCGCCATTCATCTTATCGATAAACCACAGGCGCTGTTGGGCAAAGGATAAAGGCAATGGACTGCCATCGCGCTCCACCGGCGTAACAGGTTGTCTTAAAGTAAGATTAGAGCCTTGATGGATAGCATTCGATAAACCTTGGATTGTCGATGCCTCAAAAACACTTTTAATGGCCAGCTCTTGCGCTAACTCTGCGCGAATTTCAGCCACCAGGCGAACTGCCAATAAAGAATGCCCGCCCAATTCAAAAAAGTTCGCCGTGATACTGATTTTTTCGGCATCCAGTTTTAATAACTTCGACCAGATTTCAACCAGGACTCTTTCGGTTTCATTACTTGGCGCTATGTATTTCTGTTGGTAAAGTGTGCCATCAGGAGCGGGCAATGCTTTTTTATCAATCTTCCCATTGGGGGTTAACGGGAATTCATCCAACACCACAAAACTTGATGGCAGCATGTAATCTGGTAAGCTTTGTTGCAAGCTCTCTCGAAGCTCAAGGACGAGTTTTGTTTCATCAAGCACTTCAGCTTCTTTTGCCACCACATAAGCCACCAACCGTTTTTGTTCCGGCTCATCCTCTCTGGCTAAAACCAAACACGATGAGAGCAGCTGTGACTCAGATAACAGGTGCTGAATTTCAGTGAGTTCAATGCGAAAACCTCTGATCTTAACCTGATCATCAATACGACCGAGGAATTCGAGGTTACCATCTGAAACCAGACGTACTAAATCCCCCGTTTTATACATCCGGGCATTCGGGTCATCAACGAACGTATTCGCCATAAATCGTTCGGCGGTCAATTCTGGACTATTCAGGTAACCACGAGCGACGCCCTCACCACCAATGTATAGTTCACCTATTGCACCTTGGGGCACAAAGTGACGATGATTGTCCAAAACGTAACTTTGTGTATTGGCCATTGAGCGCCCGATAGGTAAAACATTTGTCCCATCTTCGATAGCATTAATTTCATAGGTAAGCGTAAATGCAACAGTTTCAGTCGGACCATAGGTATGTACTAAGTGTTGTGGTCGACTATTTTGATATACTTGCTTAACCGAATTTATATTTGCTTTATCCCCGCCAAAAAGAACATAACGAAGATTTGAAAAGCAATCACCTAAATGCTCAGCATATTGGGTAAACAAACCAGCGGTTAACTGCAATATACTGGCATTTTCGTTTGAAAGTTGTTTGGCAAATATTTTAGGTTCAAGTAGTGCCTCTTGGGACATAATCAGTAATTTTGAACCATTAAGCAGAGCTATCCAAATTTCCCATGTTGATGCATCAAAAGCCGGATTAGCGCAATAAACAACACAATCGTTAGAATTTATTTTAATACTGGGTTCATTAATCACCAGTTGCACTACATTTTTATGTTCTACCATCACCCCTTTAGGCTTTCCTGTTGAACCCGACGTGTAGATAACGTAAGCCAGATTGGAAGACTGTTGTAGCACATGTCGCTTAGAATTATTGCTGCAATAACTCTGGAATTCTTCCCCATCAAGTGCAACGACATTGATATCATCAGGTACACTCAACTCCGCTATTAACCTCGTTTGCGTCAGTAGCTGCTTGACACCACTATCTTCAAGCATAAATCGCAATCGAGCCTGGGGGTGACCCGGATCGAGAGGGACATACGCCCCACCTGCTTTTAAAATACCCAAAATACCTATCATCATATCCAAAGAACGTTCTACCCAAATTCCAACTAAGATCTCCGGTCCGACATCTCGCTTTTTTAGGTAATGCGCGACCTGATTAGCGGCATTATTGAGCTCTCTGTAGGTCAGTTGTTTGTCCTCAAACACTACCGCAACCTGATCGGGATTCAGCTCAACTTGGGCTTCAAACAATTCATGAATAAGCCGATCTTTCGGATAGTCCACCTGGGTTTCATTCCGTTCATATAGCAACGAATGAATTTCAGTTGGCGATAACATCGGTAAATCCCGTAGCAATGCCTGTGGTGACTCAGCAATGTTTGTTAGTAATCGTTCTAAATGATCATTGAATTGTTTAATGTGATCTTCACTAAAGAGCGACCTGTCATACACCCAGGATAGATAGACCCCACCTTCGATCATCTGCGCACTAATACTCAATTCAAACTTCGCTGCTATTGCTCCACTTTCAACCGG
>CAZOBX010000123.1:0-16400 GCA_964578045.1 uncultured Kangiella sp.
GTAATTCACAGTCCATTTTAAGTGGTCTTGCAGTATTTAATGGACTACTAATACATTGGTCCACGTTACCTATACCCTAAATAGACTATCTATTGCTTTTCGGTCATTGATGGAAAAACTGCGAATGAGTGTTTTTCCGAATTAGAGCTGTTCGAATATAAGTATCTGAACGTCTGTTACTGCATTGATAAGGGAACCCGCTTGATTAAGATAGGCTCCACTTTATCAACGCCTACAGGAGAATCAAGAAGGCCTCCAAAATTGTTACCAGTAATGTCTTCTAAGCGCGGATCAATAACAATATTAATCGCTTTTCTTTCGAAGGGTTTATTCGGAATAAATGTAAAGGATTTCTCACTCACACCGAGTACGATGTTACCAACGATAGGTAAACCCTTGTCATCCGTGATCACTACAAACCTTTTAAGTAGAGCACTATCAAAAATCCTGTCTAAGGAAACCTTGAGCTGAGAGCGGTTAGTCTCTGTAATAGTCCAATTCTCAAGGCTTGGTAATGTCCTGTATGGGTCCCCAACAAAGATAGGCTTAACAAAGCCACCATCTAAGCGCTTTCCTTCATAAGTAGGCCATTTTCCATCGATCACAAGGCTATAACTCTCACCAGGTAGTAAGGCGGGACCTAGCGCTTCATTAGTCCCTACTCCCCGTTTAATCCTACCAGGATCTAACAGTACAGTTAGTCTCTTAGCATCAGGGGACCATAATTCAGTCCCAAAATTCATAAACGCTTGAGTATCGGCGACACCTTCACTATTAACCAGGCGTATATAAGATGCGCTGACCTTTTGCTTCATAGGCTCGGTAAAGTTGATGTAGAACCGGAGAGTGTTAGAAGGTAGTATATGGCTAGAAGGGAACACAGATACAATCTTAGGAGCTGGCTCAGCTGCTAGAGGACCTATTAGGCCCCCTAACAACAAAACCGTTAGTAGTAAATGTTTCATAGCTCAGGTATGGCTACATCAGAAAAATCAAATTCAGCAAGTAAGTTGTGGATGGTGATGGGAAACCAAGTAGGTAACGATTGCATATCTAAGGTACCTGTTTCAGAGTCACGAGTAAGACTTAATAACCAGCCAGGGTTTAACACATCCAGTTGAGTACTTCTACCAACAAACATGGTTGTGAAACCAGAAGGACCTACAGGTAAACCCATCCCATCCATTAAGAAATGATCAGGCGTGTTAGTCTCATCAAAAACAGCGGCATTGTTAAGACCATCTAAAGGTATAATCTGGGGATTTCTACCCTTAGCCGTTAAGAATAATACTTCTTTCTTTAGCAAAGGGTGAGTATAACTAACCATGTCGATAGGTTCGCCATTGCCATAGTCCAGAATAGTTCTAGCCTTAATTTTTGCACCATCTTTTATCTGATCGAGAGGAATCAATACAATTGGGCTACAAGTGTAAGCCGCAATCATATGAGCCTTACCATCGATTACCTTAACTAACATCTGTCTGATAGGGGCTCTGCTCTCATACATATTGTGGGCAGTATGATACATACTCACTTGCGAAGAACTGTGAGCTCCTTTAAAGGGGTAGTCCATTCTTCTCAAAGTACTTGCAAACATTTCATTACTTATACCTGCAACAAACAACTCACCCTGATAATACTCGATATCCAAAATAGCATAGGTGTTTAGAGGTAAATCGTACTTAGCTAAATCCTTATTGTTAGCTGGAGCCATCATGCCCCGCTTACGGAATCTCTCACCTTCCGGCATATCCTGTAAGAGTTGTACCGTGCTAACCAAATCTCTAAGTGGAAGGTTTGTTAGCTCACCTGAGGTTGAGACCTTTACAAGACCAGGTAAAGAACCTATACCTATTCCTCTAGTGATTGACAAATACACTTCCTGAGTTACTGGATGTACAGCCATATCATTAATAAGTATAGAATGCTGACCGACCCCCATCACTGTCGCTATTTGGGCGTCTATATTGGCTATATTGATCTCTACTGGTTTCTTGTTAGATGTACCGGCCATTGGAAAAGCGAATATTGCTCCTGTTACGTTATCGCCTACAAACAAGGTTCCGTCAGGAGCGAATTCTAGGACTCCAGTATGCTTTATGGTTACTGTCGAGTTCTGCTTAGCAGTAACCGTCGAACAACTCGCTACTAATAAAATAGTTGCAATTACATTTAGTATTTTCATCGTATATATTCCTCTAGTAAAATTGTGTGTTGGTTTTCTAAAAAATATTATCGCTTCAACCCATCAAGAATCGCCTCGATTCTCATATGATGGATAGTTTGAATATCCTATTTCGTTACCGACATACCAACTGTCAGCGTCAGAAATTGCTATAGGATGATTGTTTAAGTAACGCTGAGGTAAATCGGGGTTCGCGATAAATGGGCGCCCAAAACTGACTAAATCTGCACGCTCGTCGGAGATGACTTGCTCTGCGCTGTCTCGATCATAGCCTCCATTTGCGATGTAGAGTCCGTTGAACAGCTTACGCAAGACTCCATGATTAAGGCTGGGTTGCTCACCATCAAAAAAGTGCTTTTCCATGACCTGCAAAAAAGCTAAATCAAATTTATTGAGCTGAGTGATCAACGTCTGGAATAACGCCAAAGGGTTGGAGTCCACCAACCCCATTTGGGGTGATATTTTTATGCCAACGCGACCCGCTCCCCAAACGTCAGTTAAAGCCTCGATTATCTCTTTAACGAATCTGACTCTATTTTCGGTAGAACCACCATATTTATCAGTTCGTTGATTACTTTCATCATGTAGAAACTGTGCGGGCAAGTAACTTGCTGCTGCGTGCAATTCAACGCCATCAAATCCTGCTAATAGTGCATTCTTTGCCGCGTTCCTATAATCTTCGATAACTTGTTCGATGTCGGTTTGACTCAAGGCAAGCGGCACAACATATGGCTTTTTACCGGTGTAAGTATGGGCTTCTCCTGACTCTGCAATAGCGGAAGGTGCTACAGGTAACTGCCCACCGAGTAGGTCGGGGTGTACCATGCGTCCCATATGCCACAGCTGCATGAATATCTTACCGCCTTTTTCATGAACCGCATTAGTCACTTTTTTCCAACCTTCTATTTGTTCAGAGGTGTATATAGCGGGGGCATTTGGCCAGCCGTGTCCTTGTCTTGATATTCCTGTAGCTTCGGAGATGATGAAAGCAGCTTGACTACGTTGCGAATAATAGTCTGCGTTTGTCTCATTAGGTACACCCGAATGTCCTGCCCTTGCACGCGTTAAAGCTGCCATTACTATTCGGTTTTCCGTTTTCATTGGACCTATTTGTACATTCGAAAATAGTGCTCTGGCTTGGTTCATGCTTTATTCCTAATTGACTGATATTAATTGGCTGGTGTTACACAGTTCGCTGTTCAGCAAGTGACACGAGCTCAAGTTGGGAGAATCTTAATCCTCATATTGACTAATAGATAACGATATGTTTCCATCATTATTATCGGAAAAAACGAACGAGGTTGTTTATGACGAATGAGAAACTTAGGATGTTTATTGCCGTTGCAGACATAGGTAGCTTTCGTAGCGCAGCGAAAAAGCTGCATAAAACCCAATCAACGGTCAGTGCCGCCGTTAAATCGTTAGAAGACGAATTCGGTATCCTATTTTTTGACCATGATACATATCGACCTGAATTAACTCTTGAAGGGAAATCATTTTACCGACGAGCTTTGTTAGTGCTTAAACAAGTCAAAAGTTTAGAGTCTTTAGGCCATCAGATGGCTGCCGGTGTTGAGTCAGAATTTCATATTGTTATCAGTGGGGTATGCCCTCTCCCTTACGCATTAAGCAAAATTAGAGCGGTGATGGATGAATTCCCCGAAACAGAATTCAAAGTAACAACGGAAATTCTAGGAGGGGTAATAGAAAGAATAGATAGCGGTGAAGCTGGATTAGCCATCACTCCCAAGATTGGTATTGGAAGCTAGCATAGCGTTAGCTGGCGTTGAAGTGATGGCTATGCTGCAGAAAAATTAGCTGGGTTTTAGCGAGAGGCCAGACCTCTCGCCAGCTGAACAAATCTATTGATATGTTCCGCGTATTGGATAATTGTTCTCAGGGTTACGAATGAATGCCAGCCCTCCCACTAAGTTATCAAGGCTAGGTCGTGCAAAGGGCGCGTTAGAGATGTCTATTATATGTACTTGACCCTTTTCGTTAACCACAAAAAGGCCAGGCTCGGCAAAAGGACGATCAGTTTCTTTAACCGAACGCGGTTCGGAAATATACACCCCTAGTTCTTGCATTTGCTCAATCGATAAATCGTAGGCGATGGGGAAACTTAGTTCCATATCTTCGTTATGGGCTCTCGCTTTGATTTCCGTATCGGCCGAAACCACGATGATGCCAACACCCAGCTCATAGAGTTTATCCTTTAACGACTCCAGTTGTATTAAGTATTTAGTACACAAAGGACAGTGTTTTCCTCGATAGACCACAACCATTTGCCAGTCATGATCTCTTTGTGCTTTTCCTAACTCAACTTCACCATTGTAAATTTACTGAATCCATGTACGAATTTCCCAAACTGCCACTGTGTGCCGGATAGCCTGAATAACCTTTCTCATCGCCGACAAAGCAGCTGTCTTTATCAGATTCCGATAAAAAAAGATGACCCAAATAACGCTGCGGTAAGACATCCTCATGAATACGATCCTGCTTGTAATCTTGCAGCTACCCAATAAGATGGCTATTAAACATTAACTATTTGGATCAACATTATTTATGCGTTAAACATCGATGTATGATCTCGAACAAATTGCTCAAACGACAAAGGTTTACGACCAAGTATACATTCCACGTCTGTCGTTACGGGGATATTACTGAGATAGCCGTCCCCCATTGACTCGAAAGCAGCGATAAGAGCATCGGCTATCAGCTCAGGGACATTCCATTGCAGTAAACTGGCTTTTCCGTCCTCACTAGAAACGGGTTGATAAACAACTTTTTTACTCAATACCTTGGAAAAAATACTGGCAATCTGATCATGATTGAGAGTCTCAGTACCAGTTAGCGTATAGGTTTTACGTCTGTGTTCGGCGGGTCTGGCCAATATTTCAGCGGCCACTGCACCAACGTCTCGATTGTCGATCAAGTTTAGCAAGGCACCTGGTGACGGGCCAAAAGGCACGGCAATGACACCTTCCTTGGAAATCGTTTCTGCAGAACCAAAGAAATTGCTGGAGTAGGTAGAGGGACGCAAAATCGCCCAATCGACACCCGACGTCTTAAGGTGCTTCTCCGCTTCACCCAACCATCTTGGCAACATTAGATCCACAGTATGATCGGCACCGTAGCCTGACAACTGAACTATAAGTTTTACACCCGCCTTTTTTGCAGCTTGGCTAAAACTCAGGTGTTGCTCTCTGAAATTTGGCCCATAAGCTGACACTAGAAAAGCTGTATCGACTCCCTCAAGGACTTTATCAAGTGATTCAATATCATCGAAGTCGCCTTGAATGTAGTTGATATTGGGCGCTTTGACGATTGCTTTTGTAGGGTCTCTTAGCATAGCCCGTACTGACAGATCTGTTCGTGCAAGGTGTTCTAAAACAGCTTTACCGTTGTTACCAGTTCCACCAGTGACAAGAATAGTAGTCATTTTTATATCCTCTTGATTATGGTCTATTATATTTGGCAGGGAATATCTCGGCCTTGAGCGATCAAAGATGAAATTGTTGTTGCGATGGGTTCGGAAACACCTCCACTATGTCCTGTAGTAATTGTAACAGTGGTTCCACGGGTTGCCTGACAAGTTGTGCTATCAATAAACCCAAGTTCTTGAAGTTTAGTAATAAAGTTTCTTGGTCCTTCAGCTGCAAGAGTCATGAATGCTACGTTATACATATCTGCTGTAAAGATAATTGTATCTGTCCCTGATGTGATGGAAGCGATTATCATATCGTCTGCATGTCTACTTTTTATACGATGAATGATAACTTTATTGGCATCTCCTAATGTGATGTTTGCGTTTCTGTCCACTGCGGTAATAGAAGGTTCTTCTGCAAGAGGATTTAATTCCAGTGCATCGGGTTCAATAATTGACGATGCTGAGAGAATATTATTTTTAAAAAAATCAACGGTAGAGTCTGCTACGACTAGAGTAACATCGCCTCCTGCCATAATTGTTCTTACACCTGCTGAATGATCTTGATGATGATGTGTAGGTACGAGGTATTTAATGGGTTTGTTATTGAATGTATTTTTTACCCAGTCGATAATTAAGAGAGCTCTTTCGTCGCTCAATGGTGCTTCTATGAGAATCACGTAGTCTGATTGTTCAATAGCAATGCTGCTAGTCGCACCGCCCCCTAAATAATGGACTCCATCTGATAGTTTTGATGCTTGAATAGGCATGATGGTGAAGGCCCATCCTGGAGATATCGAAACGCCTCTAAATGTAAGCGGCGTCTGACGATTCTTTGCTCCAGTTGAAATTTCAGATTCAGAAAATGAACGGGTAACAGTCTTAGGCAAATAAAATAAGTTATCTTTAAAGGTTTGGTTAAGCACAATATTTTTTCGAGTTGCCTTTCGAGTTAAAAATCCATCAAAGTATATCGAAACTGAATATGGAAAAGAGAGTCCATCTATTTTTCTCCAATCAGAATATTCCACCCGAATAGGAACATCACGCCGAAAATTCCCCACTTCCATTGTTTCTAATTTCTTGATTTCTCCTGTAACTGAATGCACATACAATTTGATATCTTGTATTGAATCTTTAATGACTAATATGTCATAGATTTGTCCATCAAGATTTTCCTTTCCATGAGTGGAAATGTCATCGGGTGTTGACAATCCTTGAAGGAGGAAAAAATGAGGGTTCAACAACCTATTTTGACGTTGAATAGCACCTAGGTAGCCGGCACTCACTGGGTAATATTTTGCTGAGCCGTCGTCAAAAATAGTAGAACCGTCAGAACGGACGCCTGCATTGGCATGAATGATCTCATGATAATTTAGAACTTTGCCTACAGCTGCCTCATAGAGCAAATTTAATTTGGCAGAAATATGAAATTGATTGTTTGAAATATCATTACTGATTGTTTCTACAAATTCATTTAGTATTATAAATTCGTTTGGTCTAAATCCTTCGTCATCCGCATAAACTGTTCCACTTGTTTCAACACTTAATCCAACCAGGCCATTGAGCTTTTCTTCTCCTCCCATTCTATCCAATGCATTTTGGAATATAAGATCTTTAGACTTGAGTTTCACTGCTGACGCTATTTTGGCGTCTGGGTTAGGGGGTGTTGGGTTCACTTGAGCGATAGCAGTTGAACTGCCTGCTACAAGCAAAATGATTGCCATTACATTGAGTATTTTCATTGTGTTCATTCCTCTAGTGAAATTATGGTATTAGTTTTCAAAAAATAAGTTATAGCTTCAGCCCATAGCAATTGATTAAACTCACTAAGAATCGCCTCGGTCATCGTATGATGGGTAGTTTGAATATCCTATTTCGTTGCCGACAAACCAACTGTCAGGGTCAGAATCTGCTAAAGGATGATTGTTTAAGTAACGTTGAGGCAAATCGGGATTGGCGATAAATGCACGCCCAAAACTGACTAAATCTGCGCGCTCGTCGGTGATAACTTGCTCCGCGCTGTCCCGATCATAGCCACCATTCGCGATGTAGACTCCGCGTGCCCTTGTCTTGATATTCCTGTGGCTTCTGTGATGATGAAGGCCGCTTGACTACTTTGCGAATAATAGGCTGCGTTTGTCTCATTAGGCACACCAGTGCGTCCTGCCCTTGCACGGGTTAACGCTGCCATGACTATTCGGTTTTCCGTTTTCAGTGGACCTATTTGTACATTCGAAAATAGCGTTTTGGCTTGGTTCATGATTTTTCCTAGTTAACTGATATTAATCGGCTAGTGTTCCAAGTTTGCTGTTCAGCAAGTGAAACGAGCTCAAGTTGGGAGAATTTTAATCCTCATATTGACTAATAGATAACGATATGTTTTCATCATAATAATCGGAAAAACCGAACAAGGCCTTTTATGACGAATGAGAAACTAAGGATGTTTGTGGCTGTTGCAGACCTAGGTAGCTTTCGGAGTGCAGCGAAAGAGCTGCATAAAACCCAATCAACTGTCAGTGCCGCCGTTAAATCATTAGAAGACGAATTCGGTATCCTTTTTTTTGACCGTGATACTTATCGCCCTGAATTAACTTCTGAAGGGAAATCATTTTACAGACGAGCTGTATTAGTCCTTAAACAAGTAAAAAGTTTGGAGTCGTTAGGCCATCAAATGGCCGCCGGTGTTGAGCCAGAATTTCATATTGTTATCAGTGGGGTATGTCCTCTCCCATACGCATTAAGCAAAATTAGGGCGGTGATGGATGAATTTCCCGAAACTGAATTCAAAGTAACAACGGAAATTCTAGGAGGAGTAATGGAAAGACTAGATAGCGGCGAAGCGGGATTAGCCATCACTCCCAAGATCGGTATAGGAAGCCTGCATGAGGCAATTGCCATAGATAAATTATCGTTAATAAACGTTGCACAACCTGGGTACATAAAAGATGACCAGGACGGTGCCATCAGCCAAGAAGATATCGCGAAGTATTCTCAAATAGTTATCCGCGATACTGCTCAGCACCACGCCAAGTTGAGCTTTAATGTTCTTGAAGCGGGCCGTCAATGGAGCGTTAATGACTACGCAACAAAAAAAGAACTTACCATCGCCGGGTTAGGATGGGGTCGATTACCCAGGCATTTAATTATAGACGAACTGGCAAATGGTCAATTGGTCCCAATTAATGTGGAGGGGATCCCAACCACTAACAAGGCCACTGTTATGTTGGTACGAAAAAGAGAGAGTATTATCGGCCCCGTTGGTGACCGATTATGGAATCAATTTGCCTAACAGATTAACCTGATTGCGACTATCTCACGCAGGCGCTATTTTTTTGATACTTTTACGGTTTCAATGGTTCTGCTCGTTTGCTGTATTCGATGTCAACGAACGCGTACTTGATCACACCACTCATACCTACTGCAAATCAAGTAGAAATATCATGAAAACCAACGGTACAATCACTTCCTCTCCTTCCTCCTCAGGAAATGACGAATAGTCCGATCCAAAGTACTTCCTAAAAGAAGGTACGATGTTCATCGAGGTAAGACTTTTCCTCTTTTGTACTTATACGCCCTAAGACTTTGTTACGGTGTGGAAACCTTCCAAATAAGCGAATTATTCTTCGGTGTTTTATAGCGCTCTGGTGAGAATCGTCCAGCCCTAGTTGACCGTGTAGACTAACTGATTGATCTTGAATGAACAGAGATTCACTATGCATATGCGGCAAATATAAAAACAATTTTTGAAGAGTAGCCAGGTTTACGTCCCTGTTTAAGCGGATAGCTTCCTGCGATAGAGCCAGCGCCCTAGAATCATTAGAATATGCTAAAGGGCTGTCTCGGTGAATATTCCTAGTAAACTGGTCGAGTACAATTATCTCGGCTAATCTGCCCTGTGGTCTACTTCGCCAAAGGTCTAACTCTCCTCTCGACGCCGTGACAACGAGGTCTCCGTAATTTTCCTTAATAAGATTGTCTAAGGCATCTGATTGATTAAACCAGTCTTTCATCGAGAGCGTCCCATACCAGAAATCTATTATGTCCTCGTAAGTTATTTCGTTATTCATTATTTAGTTGCCTTATGAGTAAACCGTCACCGACCTTATACGACCCCGACGGGAACCATTTATGGAATCAACTTATCTCAGGGATAATGCTTTTACGATTTCAGAAGGTTCTGCTCGTTTGCTGTAATCGATGTCAACAAACGCGTACTTGATCACACCATCAGTGCCGACTACATAGGTAGCGGGTATTGGCAATTCATGTTTGTCTGTGCCATTAATTTCTTTTAGATCCATACCAAATTCTTTCTTTGTGACTTCCACCACAGCAGAAGGTACATCAAAGACCAGCCCGAAGGTTCTAGCAACCTCATTATTACTGTCGCTTAATACGGGGAATTTGAGTTCATTCTTCTCTGATGTTGATAAGGAGTCATCAGGCTTCTCTGGTGAAATGGCAATAAGAGTACCACCAAGTTCCTCAATTTTATGAAGTACACCTTGTAATGCATTTAATTCCAGATTGCAATACGGACACCAACCACCTCGGTAAAAACTGATTACCAAGGGGCCAGATTTCAGCAGCTCATCAGATGATACGGTATTGCCATTTACGTCAGGTAAGTTAAAAGACGGAATGATATGCCCAACCTGTAACACGTTCTCGCCAATATTGTCTGCAATTAAGTCCTCTATACCCTTACCCATAATTTCGATAACACTTGATTTCATTTGCGGTATCGCTTCGTTCTGAAAATTCTGGATTGCTTGTGCTAATGACATTTTATTTCTCCTCGTTAATTTTGAGAATCTATAATAACGAAGTCACCAATCGATAAATAACGATATAAATCGACTCTCTTGATTGTAAATACCGTTCATGACGCAGTAAAAACTAACTTGGGCGTCGGGTTACTCCAACTAGACAATACATCTGATCTGTAACTTGTTGATTCTGGATTGGCAAACATTAAAAGGATGTGTCGAAATTTGAATGAAGAGTTGTGGTTGAGGTCTTATGTGAGTGAACTAGTTAGGATTAATTATGATCAGCTTCAAAATAGACGGACTAGGAAGGCTCTCATATTGAAATGTGCTTGCTGATATCTGGCCTAGACATTTAGTAATCCTGGCCTAGAACAGATGATGAAAGAGCATGGTTTCCAGTTGGACACGGTACATTCCATCGCAGGTTAACTCGCTTTACAATGCATCAATTTCCGATGCTCACAAATAATGAATTATCGCCCATGCTAAATTATTCTACGATGATAAAGATGAATCGACCTGACCTTTCTTAGTATGAAACTTTATTAATTTTTAATAGCAGAAGCTGACGAACGAATGTGCTCTTTGCCCCGTTAGCGGCAGTTAAAGACTTAACGTTGGACGGCTGATTTTCGGACTTGTGAGCCTAACAGGGCAAAGCTAGCGACTGTCGGCTTTTGGCACGTAAGAGACCTCACGCGATATGATGCTGAAAGGCGGAAATTCGGACTTTTGAGCCTATGAATAATAATATATTGGATGTCTCTTAATGGCACAGGCTGTGTGAAAACGTTACTCATGAAATTAACGACGCGCTGCTACGTAAATATTTTAAGAATTCAGTGTTAAAACCTCTACAAAATTCAATCTAAGACGCGTTTATTAGCAAAAAAATGATGTCCAAATTTACCTCATTTTGTTTTCACTCAGCCTGGGCACTTTTCAGCCCTCTGAATTTAGAAACTAAACTTCCGTTTTGGGGAGTTGCCTGCCGCCCGGGACCCTAATCACCTAAATTTATTTCACAGTATATGAGATGTTATTTCACAAATTACGAGACGAATTTCATGGATTATGAGATCCCACACAGAAAATTAATGCCCTTCTGATTCCTGTCGCAACAACTGCCGTTTTCGATCAACACCCCACCGGTAACCACCTAATTGACCATCCCCTCTCAAAACTCGATGACAAGGTATAAGTATGGCAATTTTATTAGCCCCACAAGCATTCGCCACCGCCCGAAATGCCTTGGGCGCGCTGATACCTTTTGCGGCATCTGAATAACTGATACTTTCGCCTTCCTTAATACTCATCAAAAATGTCCAGACGCTAAGTTGAAAAGCCGTACCGTATAAATGCAATGGTACTTCAGGACGTGGGCCCGCATGACATAAATGATCCTCCAATGCATTGATCCAGCCATCCAGTTCGACCGACATTTCCTCAGGTGTTGCAACTAATTCCGCCTCCGGGAATTCCTGATGCAAAGCTTTTATCAAATCAGAATAGTTATCGCCGATATGAACAAAACAAACCCCGCGATTAGTCGCTGCCATGATGATATGACCGAAAGAACTTTTCCTCATGGCAAAGGCTATTTGTTCATTTTTTCCGCCTGAACGATAGGCTGAAGGGGTCATACCTAATTTACTGTTAATTTGCTCGTAGACTCGGCTGGTGGAGCCAAACCCGGCTTCATAAATCGAACCAGAAATATCATCGCCCGACCTGAGAGATTGTTTTAATCGTTGGATACGCACGGCATTCTGGAACTGTTTGGGGGATACTCCAAAGCTCTGTTTAAATTTGCGTTGTAAATGAAACGGACTAATGGCTACTTTTTTTGCTAGTGAGTCTAATTTCAACTCTTTGTGAGCCTGTTGTTCAATATATTCGGCTAACGAATAGATCTTAGCATCGATATCTGGTCTGCTGGATTGGATTGCATTCATATGATTACTTTACTGATTAACTCACTATTTGTCGATCTTAGCCTCTTCGCTCATCCATTTCTGTCCGGATCTTGCTAATTTACTGTCTCATTGCGTATTTTCCAATTCAAGCAATCCATAATTAATAATCGCAAGAATCGGATCGATATAACAAACAACAAATTCTATGATGTTTACCACTACCAAACTATTCATCTACTTGAGGAAACACAATTTGAATTTTATTTGCAAAGGCTTAGATGATAGCCAATTTGATCACTTATTTGGATCAACCGATACAGAACTTAAGCGAAAAGGTGTTGTCGCCTATATCGCAGACAGTAAACCGGGATTCCCTTGTAGAGTCACTTTACGGGACAGGCAGCCTGGAGAAAGATTATTACTGCTTAACTTTGTGCATTTAGATGTAAACAGCCCTTATCGTGCCAGCCATGCTATCTTTGTGTTGGACGGCGGTAGCACCAAAAAATGTGCAGTCAATGAAGTCCCTGAAACTGTCATCAATCGGCCAGTTTCAATTCGAGCTTATGATAATAACCATATGATGATTGAAGCCGATGCGGTTGAAGGTCCGCAGGCAAAACAGTGTATTCAAAAAATATTGACCAACAGCGATGTCTCCTATCTACAGATCCATACAGCGAAACGTGGTTGTTTCCTAACTAATGTAGAACGCATATGAATCAAATCATCAGCAAAATAAACGCTGTGGACTGGCAGCAGACAGCACAAGAAATTCACCATAAAGGTTATGCCATCATTCCTAAATTTCTTAACAGAAATCAATGCCTGGAATTAATTGCGCTTTACGATAATTCAACAGGTTTTCGAAAAACAGTCGTTATGCAACGCCACCGTTTTGGACTAGGCGAATACAAATATTTTGACTATCCGCTACCGGAGATTATCCAATTGATAAGAGAAAGTCTTTATCCTAAACTGGCGCCAATCGTTAATTTGTGGATGAGCCAACTGAGGGTTGAAAAACGATTTCCTGAACACTTCAATCAGTTTCAAACAGAATGTCATACGACAGGTCAATTAAAACCGACCCCTTTAATTCTCAAATATGGCAAAGGAGGGTTCAATACTTTGCATCAAGATTTATATGGGGAAATATTTTTTCCGCTGCAATGTGCTCTTTTCTTAAATCGCACGGGGGTGGATTATACCGGTGGAGAATTTGTATTAACTCAACAAATTCCTAGAGCTCAATCCAAAGCAATTGTATTAAAGCCACAACAAGGCGATATGCTCATTTTTGCCACTAATTTTAGACCGGTCGAAAGCGCAGCAAGTATCATTGGGCACAGAAAATACTACCGAGTCACAATGAAACATGCTGTGAGTGAGTTGCATCACGGAGAACGGCACACCCTTGGTATCATTTTTCATGATGCTCAAACCTAGGCCTTATTAAATCCAGTTAAACCAAGCAAGATAGTTTTGTATTACTAATCTCACCTCACTGCCAAGATGATATAACCAGTACCAACCAGATTTTTTTTAAATAAATGTTTGCTCAAACAGTTCGTGTCGCAATGGCAGGTGAAATCAGGGCCGCTCTTCGTGCTGGCATATAAGCCGCAACTTGACCCAATAACCATAAGCTAACCACGCCAATTGGAATGTACAACAAATTAAGTCGTGGCAAGGAATATTCTGTTTCTAACCAATAGGCTAAACCAACCGTCAATATAATCCCAAACGCGGCGCCTCCAGTCGTGATGATCCAGTTTTCCAACATAAAATAACGAATAATATTCGCTTGTGTTGCGCCCAAGGCACGACGAGTACCTATTTGCTTGGTACGCTGTTTCACGTTGAACGAAGCCAATCCTAGAAAAACTAAACCGGTAATCACCAGTAATAGAACAATCACACCAATTAGAATAATGCTCATCGCCCGGTCTCTTTGATAGGAACGCGCTGCATGTTGTTGCAAACTGCGAACTCGCTGAATGACTTTATTCGGACTATTTGCCGATAGTTTTTCTTCTACTTCTAGCATCAGGCGATCCCGCTCACCGGGTTCAGTGCGAATAATGTATTGATTGCTTTGATAAGCCGGTCGACCGGGCTGAATGACCACGTGTTCTAACTTATCCCATCCGACCCAGGAACCGTGCATTTTTTCAATAATACCGATAATCGTTGAACCGGTCATATCACCCCAAAAAACTTGTTTGCCTAATGCGCCACCTTCTGGAAACAGCGAATCGGCCAAAGCCTGAGTAATTAAAATACCAGGCGGTGTTGGTGGATTGGAATCGGCCTCGACAAATTGAACTTCGTTGGCCTTAAAATTTCGACCCGCTGAAATCTTGACGCCCAGGCTATTGATACCGTGGTCAGATAAGCGATAACGGGCGGTGGAAGTCGGGTCAATTTTAGGGTCGGCGATGGTCCTTAATCCGGTGCCAGAACCTGAGCCACTTAAGGGTATCGCATTGGTCACCGTGGCATCGATCACACCGGGTAAAGATCGAATTAATCGAATGTCTCGGTCAATGCTTTCGGTCACATTAAAATTAGGACCAAAACCTCGCACTCTAACGGTAAAAATATTGTTTACATCGATACCGGTTTCTCGAGCTATTTTTTCTGATCTGACTCCGATAATAAAGATCGCATTAATAACGATAGCTAAAGTTACCGCAACTTGCAGTGCGACTAAAATGGCGCCCGCTTTTCGATTTTTAAGTGCGCTAATAATGGGTCTGAATTCCATCTAACTTTTCCCCTATTGAGTTTTCAAAAATCCTGCAGGAGACTCTTGACAAAGTTTCCATGAAGGATAAAAACCCGCTGAAATGCTTGCCAACCAGGCTAAAGCAGCGGTCAGTAAAACCAAAAATATATCAAGTTGCACCAGATGATCGAATCCCTGTCCCGCATATAAAAACTTAACTGCTTGCAGTCCCGCTAAAGCAAATAAAACACCGAGTACTCCACCCAGTATGCCCGTGAGGGAGACTTCAATTAGATGCTGTATAAAAATTGATGAGCGGCTAGCACCCAGCGCACGGCGTAAAGCGATTTCTTCTGATTTTCCCAAAAAATGGGTCATCAGCAATGCAATAGCGCTCAGTAAACAGACGAACAAAAATAACAACGACAATCCCACCAAGACTTTATTATCGCCTCGGACTACTTGGTTATATTCCATCCACTGAGGAACATTTTGTAAATGGTTATTCAGCGGTCTCTCAAATCGCCCCAGCTTTTTTTGCTCCATAACATAACTATCCAGGTAGACTTTATATTCATCAACCGCTAAAGAGTCTTCCAGTTCAACCCAAAATTGTACCCACGAGGCTTCAGAGTTAAGCCAGTCCCTAAAGGAATTGATATCTTCAGCTTTCCATCCCCAGTCACTTCCGGCAGAATTGAGTTCCAGTGGCTCAGTTAAACTTAATGGGATCATCATATCGGCCACTTGATTGAAACCACCGTTGATGACGTCATAAAATCTCGGTGTCGGATTCCAACTATCAAGTACTCCTGTAATCGTAAACTCTTTGCCTCCCATGGTTAGACTCTGGCCAACACTGTTGTCGCCGCCAAACAGTTTGTTATTGCTCTCCTTGGACAGTACAACCACTTGTGATGCCCTTTGATCCTCTTCGTCAGTCCAACCTGAACCATACAGAAACGGCACTTGAAACATCATGAAAAAATCAGCGCTGGTCACTCGTAACATGGTAATAAAGGGTTTTTCTTTCACCGGTTCGACAATAAGCGTTGATTCAAACATGGCGACTTGGTGTTTTGCTTTTTTCGCCGCAACTAATGCGCTTGCATCGCTAAAGGTTAGTTGGTGGGGCGCTCTTTCCGGACGATCACGGTCGAAGGGTTGATTAATTCCCCAACTGTCTAACTGCACTGCAAACAGTTCACTGCTTTTTTGTGGAATGGGATCAGCCGACATCAAATGGTAAACAGTGATCGTGGTCATACTAACCCCGATGCCAAGAGCGATCGCAATCACCATCAAGCTACTCAGCAATGGGTTTCGACGCATGCTGTGCATAGAGATCCGCAGATAATACCAAAAC
>CAZOBX010000124.1:0-16364 GCA_964578045.1 uncultured Kangiella sp.
CAGTCTTCCTTATACAAAACGAATAGCCGGACAAAACCGAACATTTTCTTAAAAAGAAAATGACAAAGCCTGTTAGATACCAATTGTCAATAGAAACTGCCATGCGGTAGGCTGATGGAGGATGCTGTAGGATTTTGTTTTTCTTCTGGTTGACTCGTTATTGGCTCCACCGAGTTCATAGTCGGGTCCTTTTAACGCTAGCTTCCTTTTATTATTTGACTACTCAGAACTGCTATGCCTGAATTGGCATAGATGCACATCCTTGTTACAGGTGAGGCTACAAATTCGGTTTAACCTCTCATATTAAATTTCTGGCAGCTGACTTATCCAAAGACATCAATCTTTGTATTTTGAAGTATCATGGGTATAACGCTCAACTTGCCAGCTACGACACCATTAATCGCAAAATGAGCCTGACTCATATATGTCAATTTGCAGTATCTATTAGATAGACGCTCGGGTAAAATCTTGTCCGAATTATGATGTTATCGAGCCAAAAGAAATGAATTTATTGCCCCATATTGAATTAGAAACCGCACCAGATCCTACTGCAACGGTCATTTGGTTACATGGCCTTGGCGCTGATGGTAATGATTTTGCACCGATCGTTCCAGAGCTTGGACTGAATGCAAATACCGCAATTCGATTTATCTTTCCCCATGCGCCCTCGATTTCGGTCACTATTAATAACGGCATGGTGATGCCTGCATGGTACGATATTTTGGATATGAGTATTGAACGAAAAGTTGATACACCGCAACTTAAACAATCAGCCGCGAGTATTATTGATTTCATTAACAACGAAATATCCAGGGGTATTGCCAGCGAAAAAATTATTATTGCCGGATTTTCTCAAGGCGGCGCAGTAGCATTTGAAGTGGCGTTAAGTTTCCCTGAAAAATTGGCGGGCCTTTTGGCAATGTCTACCTATTTTGCTACTCGAGATTCCATTAATTGGAACCCTGTTAATCAGTCTATTCCGGTTGAAATCCAGCATGGAAACTACGATCCTGTTGTACCACCAGCACTTGGACAAGCTAGTTACCAATTACTCAAATCGAAAGATTATTCAGTAAATTTAACAAACTACCCAATGGAACATTCGGTATGTCCACAGCAAATAGGTGATATTGGCAAGTGGATTGGGGAGGTATTGAGCTAACCTGACAGTTTTCCAATGATAACTTAACCTCAACTCGGGATAAGAGTAGCCGGTAATCCCTTAAAGTATCCGATTAAATAATCCGTTGAGTTAGCGCCTACGCACATTCAACCGCAAGATTGGGTCTGCGAAAATCCAGTTATTGTTCGAATTCCTAGAACAATCAATTCATTTGAGCAGTGTTTATAGATTCATTATATTACAATAAACTAGGGCGACAAAGTTAAGCATGGTAATCGGTGCTCGAAGATCGACAGGCCCTAAGCTCTAACTAAGATAATATTGTCGTTATAGTAATTTAATTGAACAGGAGAAAAGCATGACTAATCCAGTAATCGCTGATAATAAACCAAAAGCCGTTGAATTAAAAAAAGGGGAAGACTACTACTTTTGCGCATGTGGTAAATCAAGCAATCAACCATTTTGTGACGGCTCCCATGCAGGCACTAAATTTACCCCAAAACAGTTTCAAGCGGATGAAGATGGAACCGCCTATCTATGTGCTTGCAAACACACTAATAACGCTCCCTACTGTGACGGCACCCACAAAAAATTTAGCGCCGAACAAGTGGGCAAGGAAGGGCCCGGGATCACTATCCAGGTGAGTCAAATGCCCACTGCCGAACCGACCCCTGAAGAACCAACGGTTGCCTATATCCATGAACTGGCCAAAAACGGTCTGTCTAAAGTGGGCCATCACGGAAAGATGACTTCTATGGGAGTGCCTCGCCATTTATTACCTCATTGGGATGACATACAAATTATGGTCGCCCAGATGGCGAACAAACCTTTGCTTGAAGACCAAAAGGTTGCTACTAAATTGGTGATCGGACCGAATGCAAAAAAACCGCTGGAGCTGGATATACCGTTATTTGTATCAGATATGAGTTTTGGTGCATTATCTGAAGAAGCCAAGGTATCACTTTCTAAAGGTGCGGAATTAGCCGGCACCGGTATTTGTTCTGGTGAAGGCGGAATGCTCCCGGAAGAGCAACAAAGCAACTCTCGTTACTTCTATGAATTAGCTAGCGCAAAATTTGGCTTTAAAGAGGAGTTATTAAAAGGGGTACAAGCGTTCCATTTTAAAGGTGGTCAAGGGGCCAAAACCGGTACTGGTGGTCATTTACCCGGCAATAAAAACATCGGCAAGATTTCACAAGTTCGTGGCATTAAAGAAGGTATCGCTGCAATCTCGCCGCCAACTTTTACCGATTTAAAAACCAGCGATGACTTTAGACGTTTCGCAGACCGGGTGCGTGAAATAACCGGCGGTATTCCGATTGGATTTAAATTAAGCGCCAATCACATCGAGCAAGATATCCAATTTGCGCTCGATTCCAGCGCCGACTACATCATCTTGGATGGTCGTGGAGGTGGTACCGGGGCAGCACCCGAAATATTTAGAGATAATATCAGCGTACCAACTATTCCGGCATTAGCGCGTGCGCGGCGTTATTTTGATCAACAGCAAGTATCCGGCAAGATAACTTTGATCATTACCGGCGGATTGCGGACGCCAATGGATTTTGTCAAAGCGATGGCTTTGGGAGCTGACGGTGTCGCTATTTCCAATAGTGCAATGCAGGCAATAGGTTGTGTCGCAGCTCGTATGTGTAATACCAATAACTGCCCTTCAGGTATTGCTACTCAAAAACCGGAACTACGAAATCTCCTCAACATTGATAATGCAGCAGTTAAATTGAAGAATTTTTTCGAAGCTTCAACTGAACTAATGCAGGTTATGGCGAGAGCATGTGGACATCATAGTCTGACTGATTTAAATAAAAACGATTTAGCCACCTGGCACCATCAAATGGCGAAATTATCAGGGATTAACTATTCAGGTTATTCTTTATAGAAATTGCTTCCGGTGGAAACCAGTATCGACTGTAATTTTTACAGGCATTTTAGCAGACGTACTTTTTGGCTAAGAAAGTGCGTCTTCTTTATTTCTTATTTAAACCGATAAAAAATTGTTGCTCAAAAAGGGCCCTCACTTCTCTCGAATGTCCCGGCTTCACGAGATTTGGACCTTATTTGGCATCGATTCTAACGAGCATTACAGTGCAATCAATCAATAACAAAACATCTTTTGGCAACCTTATTATCATTGCCGTAGTAGCGATTTTGCTCATGAGCATCGTCCCAGTCATCATCAAATGGATACAGGTTAATCCTGCAACCATTGGCATAGTGCGGCTATCCATTGGCTTTTTGGGGATCGCTGTATTTGTTTTATTCACAGGTAGCAAAGTTTCTGTCTCTCGCAAAGAGCTGATGTGGTTGTCAATACTCGGATTGATCTTCGCGCTTCATTGGTATAGCTATTTCTATAGTATCAAGACAGCTAATGCTTCACTTGCGGCAATAGGTGTTGCCACCTTTGGCATTCATTTATTGATACTTTCGAGCATCTTTAATCGAGAAAAAATTAGCATGTCAGATATTGTTGCGGTGATCATTTCTATAGGGGGCATTTATATAGCGTCCCCAAGTTTGGATTTAGAGCTGGGTAAACTGCAAGGATTTATGTTAGCGATAGTGAGCGGCTTTTTATACGCGTGTTTGCCATTAATCAATCGAAGATTAGATCATATTCCAACATCAACCAGAGCCCTCGGACAATTTGGATTTGCACTTCTAGGTTTCTTGTTTTTATTGCCACAATCCAATTTCGAACTAGACGATTATGACTGGCAGGGATTAATTCTGCTCGGCGTATTGAGTACTTTGGTCGCTCATACTTTATGGATAAAAGTGAGTACCGAATTACCTACAAATCTAACCGCTGTCATTTATTACTGCTATGTTCCAATCGCTATGTTACTCAGTTTTTTGATGCTTGGAGAATCAATAACATGGCAAAAAATAACAGGTGCAATGATGATTATTTCAGCTAATATTATGGTTATTCTGATGCACAAGAAAACCCAAAAGGCTGATTGATTAGTTCAAAGGACTCAACAGCAACTGATCAATCTAAATAACCTGAGGTTAAATACTCAGATCATCTGGCTGCATTGATTTTATCGATCCTTTTCTGGGTATCTTAACATACCATCAGTGACATTTTTTGCTCTGGGTATTTCGCTCCCGGCGATACGGACGTTGTCAGTATTATAGGACTCAATATGATGAATATTGATAATATAAGAGCGATGCAAGCGAATGAAATGATTCGGTAGAGCACTTAAGGCTGATTTTATCGATGTATAAACGATAATCTTGCCTCCATCTTTCATAAAATAGGTCGCATAATTGCCCAATCCTCCCACATACAAGATCTGATCCGCGAGTACAATATGAGTTCGTCGGTTTGACTTGAGTTCAATTGGGCATTCACTCTGGTCTTGCCGTTTTTCTATTTCTATTAAATAAAGTTGAAAAATTTTAATAGCCGCTACAAATAAAACGGTCGAATTTACCAGCAAGATACTGCGGGTCAGGCTCGCAATATCAACAATGATACCGGTTTCATTCAACAATAGACGCTCATAGAAAAAGTAATCAAATAACCGCTGCATTAATCCGGTAAAAACCAATAAACAGGCGTACATAATTAAAAAATCGCGGTATTTTTTTTTCACCAGATATTCTGGGATCAACCAATAAATCATTAGATAGACGCCTATAACTCTTGCCGGTAATAGCACGAATTCCAGATAAAAAGAAGCAAAATAAGCGTCTTCTTCAGCCCATATCAAGCTGAAAGCCAGATAATAAATGACCCAAAAAGCAATATGAGTCAGCATTCTTGAATCTTGTATAAGTAATGGACTGTTCATAATAATCTGAGCTTAAAATCCGGTCATAGTATTTGGCATAACAACATAAAAATAATGACGTTTGGCATAAAACGGCAATTTATTCATGAAATATAACATAAACTCGCTAGAAATTAATTCGCCGATTATCGAGTGGACAATTTGCCGTATTGTCTGCGGTTTAAACGGTTTCCCTTATTTTGTTGATTATAAAAGGAACTATCGCATGATATTTAGTAATCGATTCAACTTACTTTTAGGTATCGCCCTTGTATTGTTTGTTTCAACAAGCAGTTGCCTGTCTGATGAGCTCAAAAGACGGGCAAAATGGCAGGCAAAATTTAACAATGTCACCAAAAACGGAATTGAATTAGCCAGTATTGTGAAAAACTCTCCTCTCGATCTCGCGGGTCTAGCCGCTGGCGATATCTTTTTTGCGATTGATAATGCAACAATCGATGAGAATACCATTTGGGGTGACGTCACCGATGCACTGGTGAGTGATAAAAATTATCTAATAGATTATCGTCGGAATGGGCGAAAGCTTGCAAGCAAGGTGATTTTCCCCCCCGTGCCTAAAGAAAGTTATAAAGGTATCGAAACTTTTTACACATGGGTTTCGAATACTCAAAATCATCGACAGAGGATTATTACTACTCGCCCGCGCCCAAGCAGCGACCAACATCCTAAAAAATGGCCCGCAATTTTTATTATTCAGGGTCTAAGCTGCACGAGCATCGAATCAACGCCCGGTCGAAAGTCAAACTTCATCAGAATACTGAGAAATCTGATTGAAAACAGCGGAATGATCGTCATGCGAGTTGAAAAGCCGGGAGTCGGTGATAGCGAAGGTAATTGTTCTGAAACAGACTTGACTGAAGAGCTCACTGGTTATGAATTGGCACTTCAGAAACTGATATCTCGACCCGACGTCGACCCTGACCGAGTGATTATTTATGGAAACAGCATGGGCAGCGCACTTGCGCCTTATTTGGCTAACAAATACCCGATTAATGGCATCATTTCTGACGGGCCCTTCTTTCGCTCATGGTTCGAGCATATGTTAGAGATTGAACGTCGGATTAAGTCAATGCAAGGGTTAACCCAGTCGGAAATCCAGCGACAAATGAACGTTGGTTATATACCGCTCTATTACGGCATGTTAATAGAAGAGAAATCATATCGGCAAGTAGTACAGGAAAAACCGCAGCTCGCTAAATACAATTATCATGGCGACAAACATATGTACGGCAGACCAATGAGTTATTACCACCAACTTCAGGATTTTGACTTTGAAGGTAACTGGGTAAAAGTTTCAGTTCCAACTAAAGTTCGTTGGGGAACCTATGACTGGATCATGTCTGAATCCGATATCGACCAAATAGAAAAAACGCTCAGTAAAATTTCTGGTTTGGATTATGAAGTATCAAAATATCCCCGCTTGGATCATTGGTCAACCTTACATCATTCGCCTGCTGAATCATTTAATGGAAAGGAAGGCCAATGGGAATCGAATATCGCGACACAAATAGTCGATTGGGCCAAACAGTTGAATAGCCAACCTTTCATAGCCAGGAAAAGCCAACAGCAAAATTCAAATTGAATGAAGTTAGAGTTAACCTGTAACGGTAATCAATAGGAGCATTGTCATTTGATTCATTCTTTGTTTAGATAATCCTGAATTCAATTTACACTGTACCCGTTAATGATTCTCACCTCTTTGATTCTTTGAACAGGCTCTCATTTTAGATGGTTTAAGTGGCTGACAACATCTTTAAATTGCTCATCAAGTTCAGGATGCTTCAAGTTCTGTTTTTCGGTATCAAAATTGTCATAAAAACTGGGGATCGATAAACTCGCTTTAACAATTCCGTTAAAGTGGTGCATCGATCCTAGCGCTGTCGCTAAAACAGTGGCTCCGCCCCTGGACCCCGGTGAAGTCGACAGTAGAACCATCGGTTTATTTTGAAAGACTTTAGGTTCAATACGGGAACACCAATCAAATAGATTTTTATAGGCGGCGGTATAGGAACCATTATGTTCAGCAAAAGAAATAATGATGCCATCGCTTTCACATATCTTAGCTAAAAATTCTTTGGCGAGTTGAGGGTGTCCGATTTGTTCTTCTTTGTCTTGACTATATAAAGGCAATTCATAATCATTCAAATCTAATATTTCAACTGAACTCCTGTTTAATAGGTGAGCGGCATATTCGACCAGTTGTTTATTAATGGATTTTTTATGGCTAGTTGCGGCAAAGGCAATAATTTTCATGATAATTTTCTCCTGATATTGATAAACCAATAGCAACGATTAAAAACTCAAACACTAAAAAGAAGATTTTACTTTTGACAATTCGCCAACAGTTTATATTGTAGCAGCTCATTTTATTACGACTCACTTTATAAGCGTTTTCTCAATACTTTAAGCAATATGTGCATAGGGATAAACTGCTTGAAGATTCTCCAGTAAAGAGCCACTTATATCTTAACTATACTTCAAGACCGGGTTTTAATGGCCAATTTTCGGGCACAATAAAATACTTATTTGCACTATAATACGCGTTATTTAATGATTTATCTTCAAGTCTAAAATTGGATATAAGGATCGGCTGTGAGCTCTCTAAAAAATGCTTGTTAAGTTTATACAAGATTTCATCATGTGTATCGAGTTGCCCAGCGGATTTAATCATTGGTGCCATCCAATGGGGTTTATTAATCAACAACCATAAATCATCGGATTGAAGAACCTCTGCTGCCTGACTGTATTTAAGCCAGCAACCTCTATTATGTTTGGCATGGGAGTTTTCTGGCGGCTGAATTGTCTCGCATGCTGGATAAAACAAATACCCCAACAAACAGACTTCCGACTTTATGTTATTAATCCCTAATTTTTCCAAAGCTTTTCTTCCAGCATTGGTTTGAGATAGCTTGGATTGGTGTTCGACCATCTTGAAATATTTTTTATCTAATCGATCATTCACATTGGGTCCAACCCAGCGTTTCATGCCTGACTGATTGTTTAACACTTTCCCCTCTTGCTGATGGGTATTTAGACCGAGATAATATTTTATCGCGACTTCCAGGTGACAGTGCTCATTTGTTACCTGATTAAAATAGATAAAATCAAATTCGCCGATGGTTTTGTCAGAATCAAATACCTGTAAGTTTTTAGCAATCAGTTTATAACCAGGATAGTGACGAAAGAAAAAATCCCAAAGTGCTTCAAAATAGGTTCCCAGCATTCTTAGATTTTTATTCGCCATAAAGTGATCAATTGTCTCCGCAGATTGATCCAAGGCTTGTAACCAGTTTAAATCGAGTGCTAATTGTTCAAAATATAATTGATTCGAATTAATTAAAGGATGGCTAGAGAAGATCCAGGCTAAATCACGAACCATTTGGTTAGATAAGTGGTCAGGAGGTAACATTAACAAATCATTCCGTATGTCTAATAAATCAATTTACCGGTTAGCAGGTCAATAGCTAGGAGGCTTTCAGAGATAACTCTAATCAACACATTTGACCTTAGAGTAATTCTGAATTATACCGTGTCATTCATTTCAATCAAAATTTATCAGAATACTTTTGCCATCGGTTACAGAGTTCACTCTATCTAAAAATCACCAGGTGGCGTCAAGCGCTTTCGTTCTGGGTCCCAAAAAGGTTTATCGACAACCTCACATTTGGCCCAAACACGATTCCATTTTAGTTCTTTTTGGTAATAAATTTCCGCCCAAACGACATCGCCGACTTTTCCGTGAGGCATTTCGACGTAACCGAGCGCAATGTTTTTCTTAGCGCTTGGTGCCCACGCGGTGGATGTGGTCGCGCCGATACTTTTGCCATTTTTGCGGTCAAATAAATAGGCGTTGCAAGCTGTTTTATTGCCTTCGACATCGAGCTTCACAAAACGGTAACGCGCCCCCTTTTGTTTTTCTTTGATCAATGCACGACGTCCATTAAAAGCGACGCCTTTGTCTAACTTGACCAGCCATTCCATACCCAATTCATAAGGCGAACGAGTGTGGCCTGGTCGAATGGTTTCGTTAGCCGGTAAAAAATCAACGCCGGCTTGAATAAAACCGGCTTCTATGCGGGCCAACTCTAAAGCATCACCACCGATGGGTCGTAAGGCATAATCTTTACCTGCCTCAAAAATAGCATCCCACAAAGCTTCAGCTTTAGCCGGTGAAACCATTAATTCATAGCCTAAATCTCCGGTAAATCCTGTTCGCGAGATCAGGATTTGTTCACCCTGAAAATCGAAATATCGACAATCAAAAAGTTTCAGTTGATCGACGCCTTCAAAACCCATATTTTTTAGTATGCGACAGGTAACCGGCCCTTGAAAACTAACCGCGGCTATATCATCGGTTTCTTCCCAAAATTCAACATCGAAACCGATAGCATTGCGTTTGAGTATTTCTAACTGACGCTCTTGAGAGCAGAGCCGATATTCATTTTCTGCAAGACGAAAAATAGTGCCATCATCTAATACCTGGCCGGCGTCATCACACCAGAGCACATAAGCAACCCGCCCTACTCTGATTTTGTTCATATCTCTGGTCACCAGACGATTCATAAACGCCATTGCATCGGGTCCTTTAATCCGGTATTTGGACATAGGCGTCAAATCAAACAGACTGGCAGAATTGCGGATTGCAAAATATTCTTTTGAGATACATTCAAAGACATCACAAACCGTGTATTCGCCCCATCGATGCCACTTATTAACTTTATCCCAGCGCTTCTGTCGGTTATAAAAAGGAGATTTCTTGATTGTTTGTTGGTAATGGTTTTGTTCTATACCAGCATCTTGCGCGAACTTGCTCATTATGCATCTCCTTTCAAAATTATTTTTGCCGCATTACGTCCAGCGGCACCCATAACGCCGCCGCCCGGATGAGCACTAGCGCCACATAAATGCAATCCGTCCAATGGTAAATTATAGCGGGCGGCTCCCGGTACCGGTCGTAGGATAAACATTTGATCAAGCGCCATTTCACCGTGATCCCAGTCTCCGGCTTTCAAGCCGAAACGTTTCTCCAGATCATGCGGTGTCAATAGCTCGGTATGCTGAATGATCGAACGAATATCTGGACAATATCTTTCCAATTGTTTAATACATCGCTCTATTAATTCAGCGCGACTTTCGTCCGTCCAACCGCCCTTCAGAGCGTAAGGTGCATACTGTACCGTCACGTTAATCAAATGGCCGGTGCCGTCGATGACGCTATCATCCGACAGCGAAGGGATAGAAATCTCCATCAAAGGACGGCTCGACATTTCTCCGTATTTGACTGAATTATAAGCGAGTTCAACTTCCTCGGCACTTGGCGCTATCAGTAGACGCCCCTTCATCAACTCATTATCCAAACCGCTAAATTTTGGCTCTTCAGTCAAAACCAAATGTAACTTTGCAGCGACGCCGCGCATTCGAACATTTGAGGTAGCGTGTACAAAATCGGCTTCAAAATGACGGGCTCCGACAAGTTGTAAAACCGTGGTACGAATATCGGTGTTAGAAACAACTGAATCAGCTGCAAACTGATCACCATTTTCCAGAGTGACACCAACCACGCGGCAGTTTTCTACATCGATAGATTTTACCCGCGAGTTGCAACGAAGTTCCACCCCAGCATTTGTGGCGGCGTTTTCAATCGCTTTAATCACGCTACCCATTCCGCCTTCAGGCAAATTTATTTCGCTATTTTTGCTGATGGCGTGACGATACAAATATTTCAATACATTACCTGACGAGCGGGCACCAAACTGAATGCCCAGTACACTGTCGAAAGATAACGCGCCTTTGAGCAACTCGTTGTCAAATTTTTCGTTGGCCAAATCAAACATACTCATGCCAATAATACGCAACAGTTCTCGCAATCGTTTTTTACCCAAACCAAAACGTAGCGCCCAACCCAGTTTGGCTGAATTGATTTTGTCGTCCCAGTCAAGGTTAAAAATATCCACCGGCGGTTGGTCAATCATCTTGCCCATCACTTTGGCGAATGCCTGCATTTCATCCAGAAAGTCAATGAATGCTTGCTGATCTTCAACGCTAACATTGCCCCCCGTCAGTTGATTGCCTTTGATGGTGAGATGATTTCCATCGGCTGCTAAAACTGTGGTTGGCAGGTTGCGTTTGGCATACCGTAAACCGTGTTTTTCCAGCTCTAAATCGACAATAATTTGCGGATGTAATTGATGTAAAAACTGGGCCCCAGTCGAACCACGACAGCTATCAGTAATCGCTTGAGTTGCCGCCGCGCCACCAAAAGAGTCCCGGCCTTCGAGCACACAGACGCGTTTTCCTGCTCGCGCCAGATATGTGGCACAAATCAAGCCGTTATGACCGCCACCAACGATCACTGAATCATATTTGTTAGTCATCGCCTTCATCCTCAGGGACCGTATTAGTCCGTTTTAAATCGATTAAAATTTCTCGCGCAGCATTTGCACCAGGCGCAGCCATTACTCCGCCACCGGGGTGAGTCGATGAACCGCACATATACATTCCTTTAACCGGGCCGCGATACTGGGCGTAACCCGGGAAAGGTCGGTTAAATAATAATTGGTCCAGAGTCAGTTCACCCTGGAATATATTGCCGTCGGTTAAACCGATTTCAGCTTCAATTTCTCTTGGCGTCCGTACTTCTACATGCTGGACTAAATCCCGGAAATTGGAACTGTATTTACTGATTTGATTGAGAACCGTGTCCCCAAACGCAGCGACGGTTTGATCGGTCCATTCATCACCGTCATGTTCCGGTGAAGTCAGTTTGGCAGGACAGTATTGAACAAAAACACTCATAAAGTGTTTGCCGGGAGGCGCCATTGTGGGATCAGCATAAGTAGGAATCAGCATATCCAGATAAGGATCTTTCGACCAGGTACCGGATTTCCAGTCATCGTAAGCTCGCTCCATTCGTTCAATCGTATCAGTTACATGAATGAAGCCGTTGACCAGCTCGCTGTCTTGTGGCAGCGCGTCGAAACGAGGGGCGCCATTCAATGCGATATTCACTTTGCCACTTGAACCACGGCTTTTGAAATTCTTTGCCGCCTGGACAACTTCCTCACCCGCGTCTTTGGGGTCCATAATACCAAGAAAAGTCCGTTTGGCATCGAGGTTGGAAACCACAATATTAGAATGAATTTCGTCGCCATTTTCGAGTGCTACGCCAATAGCTTTTCCATTTTTTACTATAATTTGCTCGACCCCATGGCCGGTACGTATTTCCCCGCCATGCTCCTGCAAAGCCCCGGCTAATGAACTGGCAATGGAGCCCATGCCGCCGCGAGCAAATCCCCAGGAACCGACGCTGCCATCCATATCTCCCATATAATGATGCAACAATACATAGGCCGTTCCTGGTGACATTGGGCCAAGCCCAGTGCCGATGATCCCCGAACCGGCAAGTGCGGCCTTAAGCACATCACTTTCAAAATACTGGTCGAGATAATCAGCAATGCTGACGGTAAAAAAACGTAAAAAATGATGTAAATCTTTCTCACCAAGATCGTAAAATTTTCGGCCAAGATAGATCAACTCATTGATATCTTTAGGTTTCATACTGGTCGGATCGGGCGGCGTGCGTAATAGAAACGGCCGAATAAAACGGCACCACTTGGCCATATCCGTTGAAAACCGATCATAGGCGTCGGCATCCCGAGAACTATGGCGAGTCAGTTCGCGACGAAAGACTTCATGGTCTTCATAAGATCCAAGAAAATCACCGTTTTCCATTAAGGTCGCGCCACCGCCAATATTGACCACTTGCAGCCCATGCCTACCGAGCTCTAGATGTCGATATATCTCGGGCCGAAACAAGGAACAAACATAGGAACAGTTGGAATAAGTCCAATCTTCATGAAGATTCCTGCTGACCGAAGCGCCTCCAATGTAATCGTTTTTCTCAACCACCAAAACATCGAGCCCTGCTTTAGCTAGAAACGCGGCATTGGTAAGACCGTTATGACCGGCACCAATCACTATCGCATCGTATTTTTTCATCTCCGTATCCCATTTTGCAAACTAAATCAGAATTGAAACTTTTGTGCATCATGCCAGTTTAAAAACGCTTTGTCCAATATATTTGAATGAATGAACATTCATTTAATTGACGTAACATTATGTTTTAATGTATTATTTACTATAAATATGATTTGCAAGTAATTAAATAAAATGGATTCAACTTGATGACGTCAACAGTACCAAAAAGTCGACAAGCTTCTAAAGATAGACGTCGACGCCAACTCATTGAAGCAACCATCGATTCGATCGCTAAACGAGGTCTTGGTGATACCACGCTTTCACACGTTTCAAAAACCGCCGGTCTCAGTCAGGGGATCGTGAATCTTCATTTCACTAGTAAAGAAAACTTGTTGAATGAAACGCTCGCCTATATTCGTGATGATTATGAGCAAAATTGGAAAAAGGCCTTAGAAAAAGCTGGCCGTGATCCGGCAAAACAATTGTCGGCTCTAGCACGAGCAGACTATAAAACTTCAGTGGCTGACACTAAAAAACTCGCTGTATGGTTTGCATTCTGGGGAGAAGTAAAATCCAGGCCAGCCTATAAAAAAATCTGCCAGGCCCGTGTTACTAAATACCGGAGAATTCTCGAAAGCATTCTCGAAAATTTGATCGATGAAGGTAGCTACACCCAATTGTCGGCCTCGGACGTCACTGAGAGTATGATGTCTTTGGCTGACGGACTTTGGCTGAACATGCTAGTTTCTTCTCATATTTTAAAGCGTAAAGACGCCGAAAAACTGATGATGCAATATCTTGCACAGACCTTTACAAAACATAAAAATTATTTTTTGAGTAATTAACCTCAACGCGGAGAGTCGCTAATAGACTGACGCTGGATGGTTGCTTTTATCCCGAGTTGAGGTTAATACAAGGCCTACACAGTTGAATCAATATTAATCGTTTTACTGTATCTATGCACCGGTAGAATAAAATTGGACAATAATTCCCTATTGAACAGATCTTGGATTGAAATGGAATATACAGCACTCATACTTAACCTGAACGCGGGATAAGAACTGCTGCTTAATTTTGCCTTGTTTTGAACAAACTACTCGCACATAGTTTTGTTGTGCCTGTATATGACCTGATATAAGCTAAGTAGGTTGCCGAGAGCCTGCCAATCTCTACTTGATCTACGTTCTTGGCGAAAGTTAGGGGGACAGATAAAGCTCTGTCCCCCTGGGCTGTCATAACGAGATAAGGCTTTTATACTAAAGATTTCGTTTCAGTCGCGCCAAACGCTGCTGATATTTCTCAAGCTTTGGATGATGGTTTTTTCTGGCCAGTTCAACCGCTTTTGTGTAAGCAGCAAGCGCCTTTACGTTTTGCTTGTTTGCCTCATAGCCTTTTGCCAACCCGGCGAACGCCCCAGACTTTTCGGGCATCCACTCGACCATTTTCTTCCAGATAATTAGCGCCGAAGTATAATCGCCCTTTTGGTAAAAACGATCGGCATATCCATTCATGAAATAGCCTTTAAATTTGGATTCACTTTTTTCCCATAAAGGAAAAGCCAGGCTAAATTTCTTTGCATTGAGATAGGTTTGGGCTGCTTTAGTCGTTGCCGCCTGAAGATCTGCGGCCGTTGTTCTAATTTGGTACTTTTTCTGGCGCTTGTCAAAGTATGTTTCGATATCCGTATATTGATATTCCTCTTCCAGTAAACGGGCAATACTGGGACTTCGATAATCAGAAAAAAAACGCCTCAAGCCGTGACTTAACGCGACCGGCCAGATAGATCCATGGCCTTCTTCAGCAATGTGGTCAAAAGTAAAATGCAGCCTTTTTTGTTGACGGTTTTGTATCGCTTGTTGCAATGTTTTGACATCAAAAAGCTCTTCATCGCCTTTAAACAGGTAAAGACTCGATTCGGACGGAGACATGTTCTTATAGGTATTTTGAATTTCAGAAACATATTCAACGTCTGGATAAATTGGGGATATCGCTAAATAAAGCCCCATTTTACCAGAAACCAACGCTGCAGCTCGACTGACAAAGGCAGCCGCGTAAGAATGACCGACTAGTATGTTAGATTTATCACCTAAAGTTCGATACTGTGTGTCGACAAAAACAGACAGTTCCTGCGTCAAGTATTGGATAAAGGGTTCTGGCTTAACAATGGTATCGGTGTACCAGTTATTACTTTGAATAATAACAACAATAATCTCGGGGATCCCTGACTGCTCCTCCAGTCGAGAAACCACAGACAACGCATGTTCGACAAGCTCTCCCTGATAAAAAGGATCCGCATCGAGTAAATAGACCACCGGATAAGCACGAGTGCTTTTGTGATAACTTTTTGGTAGCCGTACCCTGAAATGACGTTTTTCATCAAATAGTTTGGAATCAATTGAATGCTCAAGCTGAATCGGGGCAACAGAGCTTGCGGGAACCCTGGTTTGGGTTGCGTAAACAGATGTTATTGAGCATAACAATAACCCCATTATTATAGTGAGTGAGGCAAGTTTCATAGCTTTTTACTGGCCGAAAATAGGACTTTATCATTGGTACTAAAGCTAACAGTTAAAGGATGACCATTAGCATCTAAGTCGAAATCAATGCGCTCTTTTTCATTCCAACCATTAAAGTCAAAGCGAGAGTTAGACATCGGCATCAGTAAGGCCATAAAGGTTTTCTGCTTAAAGGCATACAATTCCAATTCGTGTCTGATTATTTCAACTTCGCTGCCATCGTCCAACTGATAAATACCGACGTATTGCTCCATCTCCGGGATTGTAAGATTGACCGCTGACTTGTCTTCAGCAAAGATGGTAAATATTACCCGTGCTAATAACCTGTCTTGCGGAATTTCCGTCGGCATACTTCCTCCATGAAACCACTTTAGCAAGTGTTTGATGCGTTCATCTGCGAAAATAGCTTCTGCTGTCATGCCCTGGTAATGCATGGCTAACACTAGTTTATACCACTCTTCGGTCTTGTCGTCATACTGTTGAACTTGATTCAAGTCGGCTAATTGTTTGTGACCCGGTACGATAAGTGTTTGTTTATCAGAAAGTGATTTTATTAGCTTCATCACATCCCTATGGCTGCGCATACCTCGATTGCCTACCTGTGGCCCCCAATTTGTCGCATGATTGTCACCGGTAAAAACCGCATTATTATTTTTAAGATGGACAATCACATCATTCCAGGTGTGAGACTTAAGATGAAAAAGCTCAATTATCTCACCATTCATTTTTATCCTAAATTTGTCCTTAAACTGAATTTCACGGCTAGCGCCTTGGTAACCAGTTGCGTATTTCAAATAGTTGGGATAAATAATGGTCGCACCCTCCGCTTCAAAGACTTCATTACCGCCTCGATGGTCGCCGTGATGATGAGTATTAATGACGTAACGAATCGCCTTTTTTGAAACTTTTCGCACTGCTTTAAGT